>CAZGCP010000031.1:0-5732 GCA_964524525.1 Candidatus Woesearchaeota archaeon | reverse complement strand
AAGATTCTGGTTATGATAATTGTAAAAGGGAATATGAAATAGAAGTTATAGAATCGTCTGATTAATTAAGAAACAATCAAATAAGATTTATAAACTATTTTTTCTATTAGATTTTATTAAAGATGGTAGAGGTGAATAAAAAACTTGTTAGTTATATAAAGAAAGCTCGTTCTCAAGGAATGAATAAACAGACAATAAAGCAAGGTTTGAAAAATAAAGGTTGGAAAGATTCTCAGATTGAAGCTTCTTGGAAAAGAGTTGTTGAAGATTCTCAAGATTCTGAGGGACAAGTGAATGCCCCTAAAAAAACACAAAAAATACAAGAGAGTCAAAACACTAAGAATAAACAAACAAATCAGAAAAATTCCGAGGAAAAAAGACAAGATAGGGATTTAAAAACAAATCAGAAAGAGTCTAAAACAAAAAAACCTTCTAGTTCAGGATTATTTAGTAACCCAGTTATAAAAATGTCTGTTATTGGAGTTGGGATTTTAGTAGTTGTAGGTGTGGTTCTTTTTATCGTTTTAAGTTCTGGAGGGAAAGGGGGTTCTCAAGGTATTGAGATAGAATTTCAAGGGATTAAAAATGAATATCAAACTGGAGAAAATTTTGAAGGGAGTTATAATATAACAAATGGAGACAAGCCTCTTAATATTTCTGTTTTGTCTTGCAGTTTTAAAGAGGGTTTGGATCATGAAAATTGCAATGTATTGATAACAACTTTAAACAAAAGTCAAGTACTTTCTTTAAGTGCCTTTGTTATGAATAATGAAGTTAATCATTATAATTTAGATTCTTTTTATGAAGAAGGAAATTATTCTTTTGAAGTTTCTGTTTATAATTGTACCGAGATATGTGAGTCTGGATTTAATTGTTCTGAAACAGGGTCTTTTGGACGTTCAAAATATTGTCTTAGAGGAATGGGTGTTAGTTTCTTTAAATCTTATGTTAGAGAAAATGTTGATCCCCTATATTCGAGATTGAATTCAACTTATGTTAAACCTATTAAAAATGATTCAATCGAGATTGAAGTCAAAGGAGAATCTTTGATAGAGTGTACTTCTGATTCAGATTGTACTGAAGAATGTATTGGTTGTGAAAGCGATACTATGAAATGTGTTAGTTATAGATGTAAGGAATGTTTTGGAGATTATGATTGTTTGGAGGGTTATGGTTGTTTAGAGGGAAATTGTGTTGAATATAATTGTTCATTCATACAAATTACGGGGGGGATTTATTCACAAATGGAGAAAGGAGATTCTTCTTGGCAAAGTATTCATGGTTACACTTCTTTAGACAATCTTTCTATTTCTAGTTCAAACCCTTCTATTATAACTGCTTCTCTTGAATATGATCAATTACATTTAGAAGCTTTTGATAAAGGAACTTCAACCATAACAATAGAAGATTCTGGTTATGATAATTGTAAAAGGGAATATGAAATAGAAGTTATAGAATCTTCTGATTAATTAAGAAACAATCAAATAAATTCCAATTATCATTGTAAAACATCCAACTATTCTTGGAACTAAGTTTTTTTCATGAAACATTTTTCCTCCAAAAAAAGTTGCAACCATGCTACTAGACATTCTTAAAGGAATTGCTAAAGATAAGTAAACCGTGGGCATTGCAAGGGCACTGAAGTATAATAAATCAGAGAAAAGCCCTATTATTGCTGCAGGAATTATCCAATTTTTTCCTTGTTTTATTGCGCTTTTTATGTCAGACATTCCATCATAAAGAATAAATTGAATTAACCAAGCAAAAATTGTTGCAAACATTAAAGTGAAGAAAGTATAAGTATAAATTCCAGTTGTTTTAAGTATTATTTTATCAAGTAATGCAACTATGCTAATTCCTATTAAATAAATTAACATATAAATTGAATATTTATTTTTGAAAATTGTTAAAGGATGAAAATGGTGTTTTACTTTTGGATTTATCTCTACAAGATATGTTCCAACCAATACAAAACTAAGACCTACAAAACTAATTAAAGAAATTTTTTCATTTAAAAAGATTATACTTAAAATTACTATGAAGATTATATTTAAATTTTTTAATGGAGCTGTTTTTGATATGTCTGTGTGTTTTAAAGTTCTAAACATCATTATAAGTGCTCCTAAAACTAAAAAAGATTTTAATGCAATCAATCCTAATTGATGATAATTTATTGAAAAATTTACTTTTCCAATAAAGAAAAAAGACAAAAGAAATAATGCAGTAAAAAAAATCGTAGTAAATTGCATTGAATGTTCCTTACTCAGGGCCTTTTTCCTAAAAACTTCTGCAACACCCATTAAAATAGCAGAAGCCAAAACCAAAATATACCATTCCATTTTTTTATTATGGTGATGTTGTTTTTAAGATTTATTCTTTAGAATTAGATTCTTGTTTTTCTTCTTTTTTACTATCTACAATAATCATTCTTATTTCACAAAGAGATAAAGGATATACTCTTTTTAGTTTTAAACTCATTTCTTTTTGTAATTTGTTTTTTATTATATCATCAAAGATGTATTCGTATTTTTTGTTTTTGCAATCTTCTTTTATTTCTTTTTCTATATTTTCTCTTAGGGCTTGTTTAACTTTTCTAGAAACTTTTCTTCTTGTTACTAAAAAAGGTTTTATTGTTAATTCAGCATCTTTGCATTCTAATTTAAAAGAGGTTTCAACAGGGTCTGTGTTTTTTCTAATCATCCTTCTTATATATGTTGGAAGAAGAGTTAGTTTTCTTGGTGTAGAAGTTAGTTTGTCTTCTTTCATGTAAACATCCAAATCTAATAGAGAATTTTTTCCTTTAAGCATTCTTGTTAAATCGTATTTTATTATTCTTCCTTGAAGTTCTTCTGGCTTGAAAGCTAGTAATTGAGTTTCCTTTTTAATTAAAGGCATTTCTACTTCAAAAAATCTTTTTTTCTTTTTTGCTATGGCCATTTTATTTGTTTTGCATTTTATTGTATTTATTTTTTGTGTTTGTTGTGAAGTATTGATTATTATTTAGGAGGTTTTTTTTATTAATGTTTTTTCTTCTTAAATAAAGAGAGGCTATTTGAGGTTTTTCTATTTTTGCAAATTGATTTGCATTGGGCACTAAATTTTCTATTGTTGTTTTCATTTTATTCTTGTATTTGTTTAGATAGTCTTTTACCTTTTTTTTGATAATGTGATTTTCCACATTCTTGGCAAGTGTACATCATATTTGTTTTTTTAGTTGTTTTTGCTTTTCTTTTGAATTTTGTTACAGCAGGTTTTGAACCCCACTTACCTTTATTTCCGAATCCGATTCCAAGGCCTCGAGATTTGGCTCTTGCTATTGAACCTCTTGTTAAAGTTCCTCTTTTGAAACCAGTTCCAACTAGTTTTATTTTGTGAGGTGTTTTTTTATTACAATTTGGACAATATCTGTTTATTTTTTTTGGAATTTTCATAATTTAATTTTGATTTTAGGGTTTAAAAAACTTTTTAAATTTACTTATCTATAGTTCAGTAAATGAAAATAGAATTAGAAACAATTGGTGTTGAGTTTACTTTTGATTTGAAAGAAGAAGATAATACTCAGAGATTAAGGTTTTATAGGGGATTGTATGGTTGGAAAAGTTCTTCAAATTATGGACAGTATTTATATATTAAAGAAGGTCTTTTATCAAATATAAATCATATAAAACCAACAAAATCTACAATAATTGTTTCTTTAGAGAATGCGAATATTTTAAGAAAATTTTTCAGGAAATATGATGTTGTTTTTAATGAAAAAGTTATTATTTTGGGAAAAAAGGAAGCAAAGATTTTGGGATTGAATATTCCTAATAATTGGGATAGAATTTATGAAGATTTAAAAGGAAATAAAAACACTATTTTAAGTGTGGATTTTTAATCGCTTTGGTCCCATAGTCCAGTGGTTAAGACGCATCGCTGACTTCGATGAAACCCAAGTTCAATTCTTGGTGGGACCATAATCCCTGTTTGTTATTTAAATAAAAAATAGATATTTCATAAAGTGGATTTTTGGAGGAATATCTGGTTTTATGAATTTTAGAATATTACTGTAATTATGTAGTGATTACAAACAGAAAGATTTATAAATCTATAATTTTCTTTGTTTTTATGAAAAAGAATTTATTAAAAAGAATGGGAAGAAAAATAGGACTTTTTGGAGTAGGAATTGCTTTAATGGCTAATCTGGGGTGTTCTGAGATGTTTTATTTGAATAACACAATATATGAACTTAGATGGCCTAATTTAGCTGAAAAAAAAGGACAAGATACTTTGGTTTACAGGTTTGAGGATTGGAACAATAAAGAGGTTAAAGAAGTCAGAATAAATGGAAAAGAAATATCTGATAGTTTAGTATCAAAATATCAGTCAAGAGCAATAAATGGATTAAGAAAAATTGATTCTTTAAGATTTGAAGAATTTTGCAAAGAGTATAATTCACATAATAGAGATACCTTAAGAAATTATTTTGATAGCTACAAATCTTATTTTTGGAATGAATAAATTTATTAAATCTTTTATGTTGTTTATTTTATGAAAAAGAATACAGGAATGTTTATTTTTTATTTAATTGTAGGTTTATTAGTTATTAATTTTAGTTTTCATTTAATTAATCTTCCAGATTTTTTGGATTTTTTAGATAAATGGATTATTTTAACAGGAGGAATTTTAATTTTAATTTCTGGTTTAAAATATCTTGGTATAGGTAGAAACTAATAATATTTATAAATTAAAAATCATTTGTTTTTTTATGAAAAATAAGGGGCAAGTTACGATTTTTGTTATTCTTGGTATTTTAGTTGTAGCAGGAGTTATTTTGTTTTTTGCTTTGAAGGGAAACATTGGAGAGGAAAGACAAATCCCTCAAGAAGCAGAACCTGTTCAAATATATGTTCAAAATTGTTTAGATGAAGTTTCAAAAGACATTATTGAAAAAGTAGGATTTTCTGGAGGATTTTATGAACATCAAGGAATTACAAACAAAGATAGAATCCCTTATTTTATTTATGAAGAGCAAAAAGTTATGCCGCCTTTAAATTTTACAGAAAAAGAAATTTCTAAGGGAATTGAACAAAGACTTCCTTTTTGTATTCAAGATTTTTATTCTTTTTCAGAATATAATATAAAACAAGGTAAGATAAAGGCAAAGACAAGTATCAATGAAAATGAAACAATAATTCAATTAAATTATCCAATAGAAATAAGAAAAGGAGATTTTAATTATACTTTAAGAAAATTTGATTCTTCTATTGATGTGAGACTTGGAACAATTTATGATTCAGTAGAATATTTAATTGATAAAGAAATGTATTTTTTATCTACAGAACCAGATTATGGTTTTAATAGTATCTGCTGGGTTTGTTTTGAGGATTTAGCAAAAAATAATGGCTTGAATATGGAAATTTATCCTGACTGGGATAATGAAGAAATTTTATATGTGGTTGAAGATAATTTTTCACAAATAAATAATAAACCTTTTGAATTTTGGTATGTTAATAAGTATAGAGAATGAATAATTTAAATAAAAAAATTTTAATTGCAGGATTGATTATTTTGGTATGTGGTTTTTTTGTTAGTGCCTTAACAATTACAGGTTATCAAGTAGAAGATGGTGGAGAGCCTAATGAAGAAAAACCATTACAAAGTTTGTGTTTAGAGGGAAGTTTAAGTGGGGAGTTATTTTCTGAAGCAGAAAAGGGGATTTTGCTTGCAAATGGTTTTGATTGTTCTAAAGG
>CAZGCP010000030.1:0-5869 GCA_964524525.1 Candidatus Woesearchaeota archaeon | reverse complement strand
TAATCATAAATAACAACGAAAGATTTAAATATAAAAACCATCCTTTATTTATAAATGTTAATTAAAATGGCAAGTTTTATACAAATCAGGAGGTGAATAGGAAATGAATGAAGATGAAATCAGTACGAGAAAATTCAGGATTACAGAAAGAAAACAGAGATACTTCTCAGGATAGGAAGCTTAATATTCTTCAAATAGCTCCCCCTGTATTGCCTATTGGAAGATATGGTGGTGCTGAAAAAGTAATAAGTGAACTAGACAAGACCTACCATGATAGAGGTTTAGAATCTTATGTTATATGTTCAAAAGATTCAATAGTTAGAGGCCATAAACTGTCTCCTATCGAAAAAGGCATTTGGTCTAGCCATAGAGACCTTTCTCAAGATGAATTTGAATCAGAAATTGAAGAATATTGCAAAGAAGTTTTAAAATATATTTCTGATGTTAATCCGGATGTAGTTCATGACCATATGGGTTTCGTAAAATCAGAAACTTTCAAAAAATCAAAAAATCTCCCCCCAATACTCTCAACATTACATGCTAGTGATAATTACGAAAAAACTATGGAATATAAAAAAGTTAATAAAAACTTCAACGGAAATATCGTTTTTTTTAATACTGTAAGTGAATCTCAGAAAAAAATATTTAGCAAAATAACTGATGTAGATTATGTAATATACAATGGAATAAATGTAAATGATTTCCCTTTTGAAAAAGATAAAAAGGATTATGTCTTTTGTATGAGTTCTATATACCCTGAAAAAGGAACTGAAACAGCAATAAATTCTGCAAAAGAAATTGATCAAAAAATAGTAGTAGCAGGCCCAGTGCATTCATTAGATGATGAAAAAAGAAACAAAGTCATAAAGGATTATTGGGAAAATTCAATAAAACCTAAAATAGATTATTATGCAAATAAAGAGGACCTAATATCTTCTTTAGAAAATTTCTTGGATTCGGATAAAAAAGTTATGTATACAGGAGAGTTAAATGATTCTCAGAAGAAACACTTTTTTAAAAATTCAAAAGCTTTTTACGCTCCAATAGAATTAGAAGAAGCTTTTGGTCTAACAATGGTTGAAGCAAACTCTTGTGGAACTCCTGTAGTTGCTTATAAAAGAGGGGCAGTTCCAGAAATAATAAAACATGGTGTTAATGGATATCAAGTTAACCCTCAAGAAATATTTAATTTCATTTCTTATGCAAAAAAAACCAAAAAACTATCTCCAGAGAATTGCAGAAAGCATGTTGAAAAGAATTTTAGCTTAGAAAAACAAGTAAATAATTACATATCTGTTTATAAAGATATGATTAATAAATCAAAATGAAAAAGAAAATCGCGCTGGTTACCCCTACATGGGAAAAAATAGTTGGAGGAGTTGACATTTTTAATAGGGATTTAAGAAAAATAATAGAAAATAGAGGACACTCTTTAGAAGTTTTTAGTCTTGAATTATTTCCCGAAACAAAAAGTGAAATTTCAGGTAAAGAGAAAAAATTAGGTGAATACTTCAACAAAATAAATGAAAAAAATAATTATGATATTGTAATCTGTAATGGGGAATATGGATATAATGTGAAACATCCAAGAGCAATAAATGTTTTTCACGGAAATTCTTATGATTATGCAAGGAAATTAAGGCATTTTGATTCAAAAGAGAAAACAAAAGAAAGATTAGATCAGGTTCCAATACAAAGAGAGGCTGCAAAAGATAAATATGTTGTATCCGTTTCTAATTTTGCTTCAAAAGGTTTAGATAAATCCGGTATAAATGTAAATAAAGTAATCAACCTTTCAGTTGATACAAACTATTTTAGACCATTGAGTATAGATAAAAAGAATTTCAATCTTGCAGTTTCAAGAGGAGACTATTATGGAAAAGGATTAGACATAATTGAAAACTGGGCAGGACTTGTTAATGAAGAAACAAAATTCCTTGGAAATTATGAAGGCAATCTTAAAAATGTTGTCCAGCCAGGATTCGTAAATCATCAAAATCTTAACAGACATTACAACGAAAGTAATGTTTTTTTCAATCCTTCTAGATTTGAAGGAGGAGGGCTTACAACTTTAGAAGCTATGGCTTGCGAGTGTCCTGTAATTGTTGCTTCTACTGGATATGGTTATGATATTGAAGATAAAGTACCAGAATTTGTGATAAAAAATCTAGAGGATAACAACGAATTTATTGAAAAGTATAATAGAGTTAAATCAGATCTTGGAAAATATTCTAAAAAATCAAAAGAATATTTCTGGGAGTTTCATAACCCAAAAGTTTTTGAAGGTGAATGGATTAATTTAATTGAAAATTTTTGAATAAAATGAATGGAATTTCAGTTTGTGGTGTTGGAGATAGAATGAGAGGGTTATTAAGATTGCTCTTAAATGAATATCCAAAATCGAGAATTCTTGAAATATATGATCCTGACCCCTCTCAAATAGAAAAATTCAAGAAAGAAGTTCTGGGGGATGTTTCTGTTGCTAATTCATTTAATGAATCATTAAAAAAAGACGAAATTGATTGGATTTTTATTGGTTCTCCAAATTATGCCCATAAGGATCAAATAATTTCTGCCCTAAATAATGACAAAAATGTTTTTTCTGAAAAACCAATAGCAATAAGTTTAGAAGAGTGTGAGGAAATAAAGAAAAAATTCGAGGAGAAAAACTTAAAGTTTTTAATAAGTTATCCCTTAAGATACTCTTTATTCTATAAGAGAGTGAAGGATATTGTAGATTCCGGAGACATAGGAGAGATTATAAGTTTAGAATTTAATGAAACTCTTGAATTTCATCATGGTTCTTTTATTATGGCTAATTGGAGACGATTTGAAGAATATTCAGGAGGACATCTTCTTGAAAAGTGTTGTCATGATTTTGATATTGTTAATTGGATAATTGATGACCTCCCAATAAAGGTGTCTTCTTTTGGAGGTTTAAACTTCTTTAATGAAAAAAATAAAAATTATTTTCAAGAGTTTAATCATCTTATTAAAGGTAAGAAAAACCCTTTTACTTCAAAAAAAAACATTGTAGACAATCAAGTAGTGATATTAGAATTTAATAGAGGGGCTAAAGTTAGTTTTCATACAAATTGTTCATCCTCCCTTCCGGAGAGAAGAATGTATATTTGTGGCACTAAAGGAACTATCAAAGCAGATGTTCTTTCAGGATTAGTCCAATGGAAAATATTGGGGTCTTCAGAAAAGAGGACTGTTATAGATGAAAAGAACAAGGGAGGTCATGGCAATGGAGACGTGCCTCTCATAAAAGATATTGTGGACGGTATGGAAGGGAAAGAATCTTCTGTTTCAAATCCATTATACGAAGCTTTGATATCTTCGATAACAACTATTTCAGCTGATGAAGCAAGAAAAAAAGAAAAAATAATAAATCTTTTACCTTACTGGAAAAAATTAGGATATATTAAAGAACATGATTAAAATCCGAAAGCAGGTGGATAATAGCTTTCTCTCATAAAATATTAAAATTACTTAATCTAATCTGCTCGTCCGAACCTCTTCCTCCAGAATTGTTGAACACCTCCACATTTTTTAAGAACGCCCCGACCGAGATTCGAACTCGGGTCACTGCCTTTCTTCTTGTTTTTTTTAACAGGGAGAAATGAAAATCTCCTGATTTACTTTGAAAGGGCAGCATACTTGGCCTCTGTACTATCGGGGCATATAAAATTTAGAAGAATTTAGTTTTTAAAATTAACTAAAAAAGAAAAAAAGAAGGAAAGACATTGTCTTTCCAACTAAATCACTAATCTTTGTTCCAAGCTGCAATACCCATCATTATTAGGTTTACAATTGGAATAATCATTAGTAATGACCACCAACCAGGTTTCTTTATTTCTTCCATTAATCTCCATCTCCAAACTACAAAGAAAATAAAGAATGCTAAATTTGCATATGTGGATATTAAAGGGATAAAAATACCGATTAATATTAACCAAGGCCACCAATGCATTTTAGAGGATCTAAATGCGATAATTGCAGGACCGACCACAGGTATCCATGCTAAACCTGGAGAAGATTGTTTTGCTTTTTTTGCTATTGTCATATATGCAAAAGAAGTATAAATATACAATCCAATTGATATAATGAATGCTACAAAAACAAAACCTGCAAACATAGCCAAAAGACTGCCTCCCATTATGTTAGTCATATCTGTTGAAGCATTCATTGCGAGTGTTTCTAAAAACATTTTCCTATTTCACCTCCTTTCACCTTTTTTAGACGCGCGCCCTTAAAGGGTTACTATTAATTTTTAAGTATTATTGTCTTTAAAACTCTTTTCTTTATAGATAAATATATTCAAATCCAGGAATAACCTTTACAGAAAGGTTGGTTTTTGAAGTGTATCTTTTTTTGAAAAGAACATTTATGGCAGGTTTGGTTTTGTAGTTTATTTTTTTTGAAAAGATAATTTCTGGCAGGGTTCGTTTTTGGAACGTGTCTTTTTTTGAAAAGATTTCTCTAGGTAAAGATTGGTTTTGTAGTGTATCTTTTATGAAAAGATACATGGAGCTGCTCGGATTGTGCAAAATACAAGATTTTGCGTCGTTCGCTAAAATTATAAATTTTATCAAACGAAACTAAAGTTCAAATCCTCAAACAAAAATGAGGCTGCTCGGATTTGAACCGAGGACCCCCAGCTCTCTTAGACTAATCTAAAAGATTTACAATCCTATTGGATTGCAGTCATATAAGACTGGTGCTCTGACCTAACTGAGCTACAGCCTCTTCATATAAATGAAACTGCTCAGGAAGGAATTGACTAAAATCTCTTTTGAGATCTTTTGAGTCTGACCTAACTGAACTACAGCTACACCATATAAGAGTATTAATATAATTTCAATAACATATTTAAAGGTTTTTCTCTTTTTTGAAAAATGTTATTAGGACTTGTGGGAAAACCTTCTGTTGGAAAATCAACTTTCTTTAAAGCAGCTACTATGGCTGAAGTTCCAATAGCTAATTATCCTTTCACAACAATTGATTCAAATTCAGGTGTGGGTTATGTTAAAATAGATTGTATAGATAAAGAATTTAATGCGCAATGTAATCCAAATCATGGTTTTTGTATAAATCATAAAAGATTTGTTCCAGTAAAAATAACTGATGTTGCTGGATTAGTTCCTGGTGCTTCAGAGGGAAAAGGATTAGGAAACCAGTTTTTAGATGACTTAAGAGAAGCAGATGTTTTTATCTATGTTGTAGATGTTTCAGGTACTACTGATGAAAAAGGGAATCAAACAGAAAACTATGATCCTTCCAAAGATGTAGAATTTTTAGAAAAGGAACTAGATAATTGGTTTTTTAATCTATTGAATAAATCATGGAAAACATTAATAAGAAAATCAGAAGTAGAAGATAAAAAATTATCTTTTTTAATTTCTCAACAACTTTCAGGATTAAAAGTTAAAGAAATGCAAGTAAAAAAAGTAATTTTAGAAATGAATCTTCCAGAAAAAGGTTCTCTTTGGACAGAGGAACAATTAAAAAATTTCATTTCAGGATTAAGAAAAGAAAGTAAGCCTATGATTATTGCTGCAAATAAAATTGATTTGTCTAATGGGCAAAAAAACTATGAAAATTTAAAAAAAGAATTTCCAAATTATATTATCATTCCTTGTTCTGCTGATTTAGAATTAGCCTTAAGACAAGCTGCTAAAACTGAATTAATTGAATATGTTCCAGGAGAAAGAGATTTTAAAATATTAAAAGAATTAGGAGAAAAACAAAAACAAGCTCTAGAAAAAATCAAAGAAAATGTTTTAGATAAATTTGAATTTGGGACAGGAGTACAGGAAGTTTTGAATACTGCTGTTTTTAAATTATTAAAATACAAAGCAATCTT
>CAZGCP010000029.1:0-6062 GCA_964524525.1 Candidatus Woesearchaeota archaeon | reverse complement strand
CAGTGGGTGAATGTAATGAAGATTCAGAAACAGTTTGTTTTACTTCTGGTAATTGCGACATAAATGTTAAAGGAAGTTATGTTGAAAAAGGAGAGGAAAAAATGTATTACTCTGGTGATGCTTTAATGTATGCTGCTATTTTTTCAGACAAAGAGTTATATGAATGTCAATTAAAAAGACTTATGAAAAGAACAAGTAAGTTAGCAAATATGTATATTTACAAATCAAAAGATATGGTTGGGTGCGATATGTCAACAATAAAAATGGGATTAAATACTTTAAAAGACGGTGCTAAGGGAATGGCTGATGCAGAAGGAGAAGTTTCCCAAAGATTAAGCAGATTATCTAATCTTCAAAAAAACCTAAATAAAAAAAATGATCAGTGGAAGTGTAGACTATGGTAAGTAAATCAAAAAATTTTGAAAAATCTGGAATATTTTATGGGCAAAAGAAAGCTCAAATGAAAATACAGCAGACTGCTTTTTTAATGGTGGCTATAACTGTTTTATTTGTTCTTGTTGGAATGTTTTTTATGATAACGCAATTATCTGGATTAAAAGAAAAAGCTTCTGAAATAAGAGAGGAAAAAGCAATACAAATGGTTTCAAAATTAGCTAATTCTCCTGAATTTTCGTGTGGAGGAGCATATGGTAATGAAAGAGTTAATTGTATTGATTGGTCAAAAATAATGTACTTAAAAAATAATTCTGAATCATTTAAAGAATTTTATCAAGTTTCTGGGATTGTAATTGAAAAATTATTTCCTCGAGATTCTGAAGAAATTATTGAATGTACTCGGGAAAATTACCCTGATTGCAATCAAATAACTATTTTTGAATCTGAAACAGGAAGGCCTGCAATTAATTTTGTTTCATTGTGTAGAAAAGCTTCATCAAATTCAAAAAATAAAGATATATGTGTTTTAGCAAGAATGACAATATATTATCAAGAGGCAATATAAATGAAAAATAAAAAATCGAATTTAAAGAATTTTTTAATTAAAGGGGAGAAGGCTCAAGAGGAAATGATTGGGTTTGGAGTTATTTTAATATTAATTGCGATTGTCATGGTGGCTTTTTTAGGTTTTTCAATGAATAGTTCTGATAAAGATGCAGTAGAAAGTTATCAAGTTAATAGTTTTATTCAAGCTTTTTTGCAATATAACTCAAAATGTCAAGAAGAGAATTATGGGATTATTGAAAATGTTTCTATGCAAGATTTAATAAAAAAATGTTACAATGAAGAAAATTGTTTAAATTCGGATAAAGGACCTTGTGAAATTCTTAATGAAACTTCAAAAGAATTAATAGTTGAAAGTTGGCAAATAAAACCTGGTTCTCCGAGAGTAGGATATGAATTTATTGTTGCAGATTCTGAAAATAATGTTGTGGCTTCATCTTGGGAAGGACCAGAAACTTATAATGCAAGAGGGGGAAGACAGCCATTAGGTATTAGTGGAGAAAATCTTAAAATAGATTTAACAATATTTTTTAATCAAACTACAGCTTAATATTAATAGTTACAGAGTCTGCAGTAATAATTGGCTTGTGCCTTACTCTATTTTTTGTTTTTTCTTTTATTAATTCAACAAAACCAAATCTTTCTAAAAGTTTTACATCTTCTATTACAGATTTAAAGCTTCTACCTAATTTTTTTGATAAATCATAAATAGATGTGGGCTCTTTATATTTGATTGTATCTAAAATTTTAGCTTTTTCATTGCTTAAAACCTGCCTTAAACTAGCTAATCCAGAAAAATTATACTCAGATTTTGATTTGAAAAAAGAGAAAGTCCCTTTTGATTCCTTTAATGTTATTTCCCTTGTTTTTACTTTAGCCATTTTATCGTCGATGATTTATATGTGTTATTTTTGTTTAGATATGTATAACATATATATTTTATTTATATTATTTTATTAATAATATATTATACTAAAAAACATACATATTAATAAAGCTTTTGGTTCATGGTTTGATGAATATCTGTTTATAATTATAGTGATAACGAAAGATTTATAAATAAAACCTTAAAAAAAGGGTATTTTATTAATTATATAGTGAAGAATAAGGGTAAGCTTTTTAAAGGAAGATGATTAAATTTTATTAACACCTAACAGGTGTTATATACGAGAAAATGAATAAAATGACAAAAAGTTGTCATAGACAACATAATCCCATAGAAATGAAAGGAGGTAAAATTAATAAAAAAATGAATTTTAAGAAAATTACGGCTGTTGTTGGAAGTTTCTTAATGGCTGGAATGACTCTTGGAGTCGCTAGTGCTGCTAATTTTCCTGCACCTTTCGTTGCTGACGGAGTTTCTGCTCCAACTGCAGTAGTTTATGGTGCTAATGCTGATTTAGATGCTGCACCTGCAGGAAGTATACAAACATACCTTCAAGAACAAGTTACTGAAAGCGGTAGTTCAAGTGTTTCTTTAGGTGATGAATCTTTCATGATAAGTGGAACAGGAAATGATTTAACTTTAGGAGAAACATTATCTAGTGTTAAAGACAAAATAGATGAAGATGAATTTCCAATTCTTCTTGCTGACAAAGTTTTAGAAGATGATGGAGTGGACTACAGTGAAGATGAAGAAATTGACTATGAACAAGAAATATACTTAGCTGGTATGTCAGTAGCATTTGATTCTTTAGGTGATGATGATGAGTATGTAATCAATACAGATTCTGCTGATGATGAATTACCTATTCTTCATATAGATCAATCTAGTGGTGAAGCATACAATTTAACAATTGATTTTGCTGGAAAAGTTAATGCTACAGCATATGATGATAGTGAATCTATTACTATGTTTGGTAAAGAATTAACATTTGATCCAGATATGGAAATGGGTGACGGAGAACTTGTATTCTTTGAAGCAACTGAAACTGTTAATGTTCCATACAAGGAAGAAATAACAGTTAATGGTGATACTATCTCATTAGAAGGAGTAGATACTTCTGCTGGAACTGTTACATTAAAGATTAATGGACAAATGTACAGTGAAGTTGAAACTGGTGATACTGAACAAGGTTACTATGTTAATGCAGTAAGTATTGATGACTTACAACAAGGAAGCGAAGGTGCTTCAGTTGAGTTATTTGCTGGTGCTAAAAAATGGGTAATCGACTCAAATTCTACTACAGATATTGAAATTGATGGAGAAGAAGTTGATGGTGTTCAAGTTTTTGTAGATTCAACTGAAGACTTTGATGAGATTGAGAGTATTACTTTCATTGTAACTCCAAGTGATTTAGAAGCTGATGAAAAAGACTATCTTGAAATAGGGGAAGAAATAGAAGATCCTTTATTTAATATAAAGATGGCTTTTGATAGTGTTGAACCAGAACTTAAAGCAGATTCTAAAGAACATATAGAAGTTACTGCTGATGAGGCAATAAAATTCTCTTTCACAAGTAGAAATGGAAATGAATATACAATTGAACCCTTACAAATAAACGATACAAGTAATGATCGTATAATAGTGGGTGAAGATTGGTATGTTCATGGTACTGGAAAATTAACTGACTTATCAAAAGACAGTATCTTCATAGCTTATGAAGGAGATGTAGACAGTTCTTCAGAAGAAACAATAATCTATCAAATCAAAAAGATAGATGGAGATAACGATGAAGGAGAAGGTGAAGTTGAGTTCGAAGATTTAGGTACTGGAAATAGTATAACTATTGCACAAGGTGATGAACTTGAAGACACAGGACTTTACTTACCTGCAAATGTAGCTGATGGTGTAACTACAATTAATCTATCAACAGAAAGTGGTGGTAGTACTTTAGCTGATATAAGAACTAAGATAGTTACTGATGGAGGAATGGGAATAGAAATTCCTTTCTTAGCTACTGATGGTTCAGAAGCTAACTCTACTTGGTTAAACATTACAGAAGATAGAGATGGAGATCTTAACCCAGATTCTGAAATAGATACAAGTTCTATAGATATTAACATATCTGTTGATTCTGATACTGATGATGATGTGTTGGACGCAGTTCCACACTACAACGAATCAATATGGTCTGTTAAGAATATAGCTGGAGACACAGATACTGAATATGCTCTTTCAACATTAGGTACATATGTAGAAACAGATTCTGATGAATATACATCTGTAGAAATTTGGTCTGCAAATGACGACCAAAATGTTTACAAAGTATACTTCTCAAGTACAACAGGAGTTACTTCAACAGATGGCGATAGTGGAGAAAAAGGTATTGTATTATACAAAGATTCTGAAGCTGGTTACGATGACAAAAATGTTATTGTAGTAGGTGGAAGTTGTATAAATACTGCTGCTGCTTCTTTATTAGGAGTTGCAGAAAATACTTGTGGAGATGATTTCACAGCTGCTACTGAAATTGCATCTGGAGAAGCTCTTATCAAAGGATATGAGTCTTCTGACGTAACAAGCAAACACGCTTTACTTGTTGCTGGATACAGTGCTACAGATACATCTAACGCTGCTACTTACCTTCAAAACGAAGATGTAGATACTAGTGAAGAGTACAAAGTTACTTCGGCAACTAGTGCTACAATGGTTAGTGCAGAGTAAATCCAAAAATCAGAAAGGATTTTCCTTTCTTTTTTTTCTTTCTTTTTTTTTAATTTCTGGCTTTGCCATTTCATTTGATTTTTCGGAACCAAAAAAGGAAAAGCGAATGAACTAAAAATTCACTCCTACAAAAGAATTTTTTGTGATTTTCAAAAATATATAAGAACTCAAAATTTTTGTTCACTCTCTAAAAAATAATTTTATCTAATTAAAATTTTTAAAATATTACTGAAATGTATTTCAGTAATGGCAGGGAATAAAAAATCTCAAGAAGAACTTTTGATTGAAGGTTGTAAAGAAATGGCAGAAGAAAAACCTTTTTATATCTAATAAAATATTAATTTAAATGAGAAAAATTGTTTCAAAAGAAGAAGAGAAGAAAAAACAAAAAAAGAGACAAACATATTTAGTTTTCTTCCTAGTATTAATATTGTTTTTTAGTTTATTTGGAGTTATGGTAAATAGTTTTGGAGAAAAAGATACTTCAAGCAAAATATCCTACAATGGTTTAGATTTTTTTAAGAGTAATAACTATTGGGTTTTAAATCTAGACAATCTGCAATTAATATTTAAGCATAGTCCTAAAGAAATAGAGAATTATAATATTGAAGTTAGTAATGAAATAAATAGTTTTGATACTTATTCAAATAAACCATTATACATTTATTCTGAAGATTATGAAGCAAAAAAAGAAATTTTAAATAATTTAGGTAACTTTGCTTTAAGAATACAAGAAGCTTGTCCTGAAGAAACATTGTTAAACAAGACTTTTGAATGTAATCCAGAATCTCCTATAAAAAATTGTAATGATAATTTTGTAATTATTTTAAATGGAGAAAACAAAATACAACAACAAGAAAATTGTGTAATAATATCTTCTCAAGAAAATATAACTAAAACAACTGATGCTTTCCTATATAAAACATTAGGGATAATTTAATAAACAAAAGAATAATTTAAAAAAAATGGTAAAAACAATAAAAAGAAAATTTTATGAATTTTTTAAAATAAAAAAGAAAGGTAAAACTAAGACAGTTAAAAAACAAGGAGAGTATGATGAAAAAGTTACTAAAAAAGGTCAAAAGAAAAAACAAGAAAAACAATTAATCTGGATTTTATCTATTTTAGGGTTGTTTGTTTTAGCTATGATTATAGGATGGATATTAATAAATCGTCCTATAAAATACGAGGGTGTTGAGTTTAAAAAAGTGGAAGACAATGGAGGTTTAATTTTATATAATACCAAATTGCCTACTTATACAAAATCTGGAGAATTTGATGGAAATTATAATTTTTATTTAAGAAACAATCCAAAAAAACTAGAGAAAATTCCTTTTGAAGGAAATTTTACTTTTACAAATTTTCTAGTCATGAATGCAACTAGTGAATTAAAATGTGAAGGTAACGGGGTAATAGGAATTGCAAATATACAAAATTTATACAATTTTATAGGTATTAAAGTTTTAACAGATAAAAATGCAACTTGTGATGAATT
>CAZGCP010000028.1:0-6119 GCA_964524525.1 Candidatus Woesearchaeota archaeon | reverse complement strand
AATGGAATTTTATTGGGCTTATGCAAATTATGAAGAAGGAATGAAACTTGTAGAAAAAATGTATAAAAGAATTGCAAAAGAAGTTTTTGGAAAAACAAAATTCAAAAAAGGAGACCATGAATTTGATTTAGGAAAAAAATGGGAAATATATGATTTTGAATTAATAATCAAAAAATATACAGAAATTGAAATCTATAATTCTAATAAAAAAGATATTGAAAAAAAATTAAAAAAATTAAAAATTGATTATGATTCGAAAGTTGATAAATGGAGATTAGTAGATTTATTGTGGAAATATTGTAGAAAAAAATTATCTGGGCCAGGATTTTTAACTGGACAACCTGTTGAACTTGCGCCTCTAGCAAAAAGAAATCCTAAAGACCCTAAGAAAGTGGAACAATTCCAAGTTATTCTTGCAGGAAGTGAGGTAGGAAATGGTTATTCTGAATTAAATGATCCTCTTGATCAAGAAGAAAGGTTTAAAGAGCAAATGAAACAAAGACAAACTGGAGATGAAGAAGCTATGGAACATGACAAGAGCTTTATTGAAGCTTTGAAATATGGTATGCCTCCTACTTGCGGTTTTGGTGTTAGTGAAAGATTATTTGGTTTTTTAATAGATAAACCTTTAAGAGAATGTCAAATTTTTCCTTTAATGAAACCTGAAAATTTTGAGGATTAACATAATTTTGAAATAGTTAATAAAACAAAACTCCACCAAGAAAAAAAACTTATAATCAAAGTTATCCCTATTTTAATTTGCAAACTCCTCGGCAACAAGGATTTTTTACCTATTAATTTATTTAGTCTGGGAGAAATATGAAAACTCAAAAAACTTCCATTAACAATCATAATAAATAATAAAATAGATTTTGTTTTTTCAATAAAACCAAATCCCTCACTCAACAAAATAAAAATCCAAGTAATAGAAATGATTATTATGCCTATCCAAATTAATGGTTTAGTTATGTGGTGAGTTTGGATGGTTATTTGAGTTTTTTTCTTGCTTTTTCTAGATAGGAGCCCCATTATATCTATAACTATTACAGCACCCAATCCCACAATAATTCCAACAAAATGAAAAAATAACAACCAATTAATATTTTGTAAAATCTCTTTTAACATTCTTCTAAAAGAAAAACAAATTTTAAAAACTCTTTTGTTTTTATTTAATTATGGCCTTAGTAAATAAATCAAAACTAAGAGAAACAATAAAAGAGTTAGATAAAGAAAATTCTATAAGTAGTGTTGCTGAAGATGTTGGAATTGCTTTAGAAAGAAAAGTTGAAAAAATTCTTGAAGATGCAATTAATAGAGCTAAAGCAAATAAGCGTAGAACTATTCAGCCTCGAGATTTGTAAAAATTTAGAACTAAAAATTGTTTAAAATAGAAATATATCTAAAATGAAACTTTTATAAAAACGAAATTCCATAGTAGTTTATGGAAGAGGTGATTGTAAGTTGTTCTGGAGGTAAGCATGTTGGCAAGGACATAGCTAAAAATTTAAAAATAAAATATTCAGAATTGTCAACTGAAAAATTTCCTGATGAAGAATTAAATATAAAATTCAAAACAGAAATTAAAAATAAAAAAGTTATCCTTATTCAATCTTTCTATGATAATTTAAATGAAAAAATAATTGAAACTCTTTTTGCTTATTACACTGCCAAAGATCTTGGAGCTAAAAAAATTGAATTAATTTCTCCCTATTTTCCTTATTTTAGACAAGATAAAAGATTTGAAAAAGGTCAAGGAGTAAGCATAAAAATCATATCGAAATTATTCAAAATTTTTGATAAAATTTATTTTATAGACCCTCATTTACATAGAATAAAAAAATTAAAACAAGTTTTTAAAAATGGAAAAAAATTAGATGCAACCCCTCTTATCTCAGAATATGTAAAAAATAAAAAAATAAAAAATCCTTTATTCATTGGACCGGATGTTGAAAGTGGACAATGGGCAAAAAAAGCTGCTGATATCATTAATGAGAAATCTGCAATACTTAAGAAAAAAAGATATTCAGATAGAAAAGTAGAAATAAAATTAGATAAAAAGATAAATGTGGAGGGGAAGAATTTAATTCTTGTAGACGACATAATAAGTACAGGGCATACTATGTTAGAAACAATAAAAAAAATAAAAAAGATGAAACCTAAAAAAATTTATTGTATTGCTATTCATGGAGTATTTGCAGATAAAAAAACTCTTAATGAATTAAAAAAACATTCAGAAGTTATTTGCACAAATACTATACCAAATAAAGAAGGAAAAATAGACATCTCAAATTTATTCAAAAAATGAAAATTTATATCGCGAGTGACCATGCAGGATGGAAATTAAAAGAATCAATAAAAAAATATTTTTCTAAAAAAATAGAATTAATTGATTTAGGTCCTGAAAAATACGAAAAAACAGATGATTATCCTGATTATGGGGAAAAAGTTTCTAAAAAAATTTCAAAAAATCCAAAAGAAAAAGGTATTTTAATTTGTGGAACAGGACAAGGAATGTGTATTGTTGCTAATAAATTCAAGAAAGTATATGCTGCTTTAGCTTTTGATATTAAAAGTGCAAAACTTTCAAAAGAACATGATAAAGCAAATGTTTTGTGTCTTCCTGGAAGATTTCTTAAAGAAAAAGAAGCAATTAAAATAATTAATAAATGGTTAGGAACAGAACCAAGTAAAGAAAAAAGGCATTCCAGAAGAGTAAAAAAAATAAAGAAAATAGAAAAGGAGAATTTTAAATGAAAATCCAATTAGCTTTAGACACAGATTTAAAAAAAGGGATGGAAGTTGCAAAAAAAATTTCAAAATATATAGATATAATTGAAATTGGGACCCCTCTTGTCAAGAAAGAAGGTATTAATGTTATTAAAAAATTTAAGAAATTTAGAAAACCAATAATGGCGGATTTAAAAACAATGGATACTGGTTCTCTCGAAGCTGGAATGGCTTTTAAAGCGGGAGCAAGTATTTCAAGTGTTTGTGGTGCTGCTGATTTAAATACAATAAAAGGGGCTATTAAAGAAGCAAAGAAACAAAAAAAGAAAGTTTTGGTGGATTTGATTAATGTAAAAGACAAAAAAAGAATAAAAAAAATTATTGAATTAGGACCAAATATTATCTGCACTCATACTGGAATTGATATGCAAAACAAAGGAGAGATGCCTTTTGAAGAATTTAAAAAATTAAAAAAAATTTCTAAAGATAAAAGAAGTGAAATTGCTATTGCTGGAGGAATTAATCTTAATAGTTTAAAAAGAGTTATTAAAGAAGAACCAAACATAATTATAATTGGGGGAGCATATACAAAGGCAAAACACCCTGAGAATGTTGCAAAAAAAGTAAAAGAAATGATAAACCAAAAAAATGGTTAAAAATAATTTTAAAGATATAACTGAAAGAATAAATCGTGAAATTGAAAATGTTCTTGAAGATATTGATGAAGAAAAGACAAAAAAATTAGTTGATAGAATAATAAAGGCAAAAAGAATTTTCCTTGCTGGAAGTGGAAGAAGTAAATTAGTTGCAGAAGCTTTTGGAATGAGATTAGTTCAATTAGGAATTGAAAGTTATGTTATAGGGGAAAGTACAACTCCCGCATTAAAAAGAAATGATTTATTAATTGCAATATCTGGTTCTGGAGAAACAAAATTTACCAAAATGATTGTTAATGATGCTAAAAAAATAAAACTAAATATCTATGCAATAACTTCCAATGAAAAATCTTCCATAGCAAAAAGTTCTTCTTTAATAATAAAAATAAATGCAAAAACAAAATCAAACAAAAAACAATCTTTAGAACCTATGGGAAGTTTATTTGAACAATCTGCATTTATTTATCTTGATTCTGTAGTCTTGGTTTTAATGAAAAGACTTGGAAAAAAAGAGAAATTTCTGAAAAAAAGACATTCTAGAATTAATTAACCCTAAAACATAAAAAAATAAAAACTCTTTTTGATTATCTAAATTATGAATAATGAAAAGAATGAAGAAGCTTCAAAAAGAGGCAAACAGAACAGAAGTGCAGGAAGAAGATTTGAATCAAAAGTCAGAGAAAATCTTGAAGAAATGGGCTGGATTGTAAACAAGTGGATGAATATTGTTGATTACAATAAAAATAAAATTGTTCCTGCAAAAAGGAAGTATAATCCCTATGCAAGAGCATTTGTTATTGGAACTGGTTTTCCTGATTTTATTTGTTTTAAAAGAAAAGAAAATAATGAATTTGAAGTGATAGGAGTTGAAGCAAAGAAAAATGGATATTTGGACAAATATGAAAAAGATATGTGTGAATGGATGATTGAAAACAAGATTTTTTCTAGAATATTAATTGCAAAAACAAAAAAAAGTAAAGAAAATAAAAGAAAAATTGAAATAGAGTATATTGATTTTGAAAAAAAATATCCTGATGAAATTGATAAGTTAAGATGATAAAGAAAATTTTTATGTTTATTTTAATAGGAATTTTAATTTTTCCATTGGTAAGTTCTATATGTGAACAAGGACAGATAAATGTGAATACTGCTTCTACAGAAGAATTAAAAAAAATAATTAATATTGGGCCCTCATATTCAGAACAAATAATACAATTAAGGCCTTTTGAATCAATTGAGGGGCTAACACGGGTTAGTGGAATAGCAGAAACAAGATTAAATGAAATAAAAAATGAAGGTTTGGCTTGTGTTGGGGAAGATATTTCTCAAGAAAAAAATTCTTCTGAAAAAGAAAATGAAACTAATTCAACAAATTCTTCAAACATAATTAAAGAAAATAGTAATGAAGAAGACGAAGAAAATCAAAACAAAGATTCAAGTAATTCTCCAGTAAAATTAAATTTAAATCAAGATTCTACTAAAGAAGAAACAGATTCGAAAGATATAAAAAAGCTTTCAAATAATAATATAAATAAAGATAAAATAGCAAAATATGGACTTGCAGGGTTCTGCATGTTTTTAATAATAATCTATCTTACAAATAATAAAAAAACCTATAAAAATGAGTTCAGATAAAATAAAATCAACAATAATTTTAGAAGTTTTAGGAAGACCTCCAGAACACTTAGAGGAAACCTTAAAAGATTTAATAGAAAAAATAAATAAAGAAAAAGGTGTAAAGGTATTAAATAAAAAAATTAACAAATCTGTTGAACTTGAAAAAAAGAAAGGATTTTACACTAGTTTTGCTGAAATTGAATTAGAAACAGAAAATTTAATGTATCTAAACAGTATAATTTTCAAATACTCTCCAGCATATGTTGAAGTTACAGAACCTGAAAATATAACTATGAAAAATGAAGAATTAGGGGAAGTTTTAAGTGAAATAGTTAGAAGACTACATAAATATGATGAAGTAGCGAGAATTCTTCAAAATGAAAAAAACATATTAGAAAATAAATTAAAAAAATTAGAAGAAAACAAAAAAAACTAAATTATTTCTTTGATTTTTTAATTTTTAAAATAGATAATTTTTTAAGTTGATCAGAGATATTAAAATCTTTTTGAGTCTTTTTATATTTTTTATAAATCCAAAAAACCAATAAAAAAATAATTATCAAAATTATCCATCCAATAATCTTTCCAGTTATACTTCCTTGTTTTTTTTCACATTCCTCTAAACAACAAATACCATTTTTTGCTTTCATAGTCCTACCAGTACATTTTTCATTGTCTTTACAAATTTCCCCTCCTAATTCAGAACAATTTTGTGAAACAGGAGGATTATCTCTTTTTTCTTCTTGTTCTAATTGTTCTTGTTCTTCAAAAAATTCTAAATAAATCTCAATTATATCTGAAGCATTTCTAGAATCTGCTCTTATTTCTCCTTTAAAATTATCTTCTTTTACTGAAGGAGAAATGTTTAACAAAATATTTTTTGAATCTCCAGAAGATAATTGAAAATTTTTTTCTTCAATAGAAATATGTTTCTTTAAAGGTTCTGAAATTAAAAGACTTATGTTTTCTGAGAAATTACCTTGATTAGTAATTAAAATAATTTTTTCAGAATTATTTGAACCTGCTAAGAGATTAATATTAATTTGATTTTTTTCAAAAGAAATACTATGAATTCCTTCATCTTCTTTTGTTATTTTTTTACCTACTCCTTCCTCTTTT
>CAZGCP010000027.1:0-6534 GCA_964524525.1 Candidatus Woesearchaeota archaeon | reverse complement strand
ATTTTATGTAAAATCTTCCTTTTTCAAGAGGCATTAATTCACATCTTTGAGAGTATTCTATTAAATCATTAATAAGAGTTCTAGCTTCTCTTCTTGCCTGATGAACTTTATGGGTATCAAGTTTTTCTTTCTTAAATTCTTCCCTTGCCTTGATAATGTTTTTTAAAATTCTTAAGTGTTGGGGAGAGAATTTGCCTGTTTTTATCATTTTTTTATTAAATTCTTCAACTATTTTGTCTTTTGATTTATTTCCTAAAATTGATTTTAATAATTCGAATACATCTTTATAGAATTGCTCAATTGTTCTTTCATCAGTTTTTTTCTCAATTTGTTTTCTTAATTCTTTCATCCTTTTATTATACTCTTCCATTTCTTCTAAAAGTTCGTCAACTTCTTTTCCTGAAACTTTTTTAACTTTCCCATGTTCATATCCCTTATAATATTTAATAACAATTTTTTCTAAAATGTCAATATATTTTTTTTCAAGCATTTTTTCTTTTTCAACAAAAATTTTTTTCATTTCAGGAACAACTTGTTTGGGTGAGGGTGGTGCGACTCCATAAAGCATTAATAAAGCTTGGCTTGGAGTAATTGTTCCCCAATAAATATCTCCTATAACTAAATCTAATTGAGCTTTTTCAATCCTCTTTCTCGTATTGTCTCCCATAGACATAAACATATCAATAGCTTCTGGGGAAGGTTTTAATTTACCCATTTTCAAAAGAGATTTCCAGGGCATAAATGTTCCTCTGTCATAAATTGGAATACCATCTCTTATGAAAGTAAACATAACAGGATGCGCATCTTTCATTGCTTCCCAAAAATCAGTTAAAAGATATATTTGAGGTTCTAATTGCATCTTGACCCCTGCCATTCCCATAGCTTCATTAACATATTGGTAAATCATACCCCTTAATCTTTCTTTTAATTCTAAACGAGGCATTCTTTTAACATCAGTATCATTAATAATTATGAAAACATCAATATCAGAAGTTTTTTTTGCTTCTCCCCTAATCATACTTCCACCTAAAACATAGGAAACAATATATTTGTCAAATTTTTGTAAGACCATTGATTTATGGATTTCTGCAACTCTCATAGCTCCCAAGATTCCTTTATCATATAAAGGATAAGACATAGCAATAGCACTGAAAATTTCAAATTTTGAATCTAAACAAATTCCCCAAATTTCTTGAGAGGTTCTTAAATGTAACCAAATATATTCTTTTGTTTTTTCAATTTCCTTAATAATTTCTTCTTTTATTTCAGGAATCTTTTTTTCTTTTTTTTCTGGAACAATTATATTCAAATGATGGTGTTTTTCAGTTTCTTTTGGAACCTCTTCTTCTTCAATAAAAACTTTGATTGATTGGGGAGGCAATAAACTCATTGATTGAATAAAAGAATATTTTTTCAAAAGAGTGTCCTTTAATTTTTCCATTACTTTTTTTATTCTCTCATTTTCTTTTTTTTGTTCTTTTTCTTCTTTTTGAGAATTTCCTTGTTGTGGGATTGAATTTTGAGAATTTTCTTGAGGTGTAGAAGTTTGAGAATCAGAATATTTTTTATTATTTAAATCCATACCAGGAATATTTTCTCCACTTTTAACCATATTTTTTTAAATTGTTTTTTATTTTTAAATGTTGTCATTACTAGGATTGAAGTAAATTTTTTAATAAAGAAAAACTTTAAAAGTTAAAGACTAATTATATTTCTACTAAAAATCTTTGATTTTTTGAACAATCAAGGACTCGTGGTCTGTTTTGAATTTCCTCTACAAATAAAGGAAATACGGAACAACTAAAAATCTTTGATTTTTTGAACGAGTAGAACAAATCAAGGGACTCGTGGTCTAGGGGTTAGGACGTCTCGTTTACACCGAGAAGGTCGCAGGTTCGAATCCTGCCGAGTCCATTATGAGAAAGATAACAAACACATTACTCACATTAACCTTAACATTAGGTGTTAATTATAATGTATATTCTCAATCAACAAAAAACACTTCTCCAACTGTAGTGCTTGGAAATTCTCATGTAGTTGCTCTAAATAATTATTTAACAAAAAATAATCAAAAGCTGGAAAATATAGTTATAGAAGATAGTAAATCTAATAATTCAGATAAGATGAGATGTGAAAACTGTGATAAATTTGCCTATGAAGGCAGAACAATTTTTAATATTGAAAATGAGTTACCTGAGGTAATCTCTGAATTAAAAAAAATAAACTCTAACAAAGTAATTCTTTTTGAAGGAACTAATAGTAGATGGGCACCAGACTATAAGATAAAAAATTCCCTTCAAAATATTGTAAATGAATTACATAATGAAAAAATAGAAATTTATGTTGCAGAAATTCCTGGGGGAGTTGAAGGTTCAGCATCTTTTCTAACAAAGGAAAACATTAGTAATTATAATACCTTAATAAAAAAAGTAAATGCAGATGGAATTCTAAAGACTTCTAATATTCCTTGGGACAAAGAAGAACTACATTCTAAAGATCCTAATACATATACTTCTTTATTGGAATGTTTTAAAAAACTAAATGATTAGATTATATTAGTAAAAGGCGTGAGTAGTTCAGTGGTAGAATGCGTCGTTGCCAACGATGTGACCTGGGTTCGAATCCCAGCTCGCGCATGATTTTTGTCGAAGACAAAAGAATGTATGTTTTTAAGAACACATATTTTTTTATATTCCCCAAATAATAATTTGAATATTGTTTTTACTTAATCATAGTTAAAAACCGAAAAATTTATAAAGTAGACAATATTAACCATTTCATAATAACACAAAAGTGTTTAAACCTTTCAATAACAACAAACCAAAAGGTTTATAAAGATCAAAATATTCAAAAAAATAGGAAAAACAAAAACAAAAAAAATGACAAACAAAAAACCAAACAAACTCAAAAGCCTTTTAGGAGGTTTAGGATTAGCAGCTTTGACTGTTTTAGCTCCTAAAGTTAATGCTCAAGATGTTGATTTTACTCAATCTGGTTCTGTAGGAAGTAGAGAAACTCGTGAAGCTATTATGGAACATGGAAATGTTTATGCTTTTAAAGAAGTTAACGAATCAAGAGATAATCCTTTAGGAATTGAAAAATACCCTGTTAGTAAAATGAAAGGCAATAAACCGAGTGTTGTATTTACCCCTTATGAAATTGATGGAAATAGAATTATATTAAATAATGAGGGTAAATTTGCAAAAAAACCAGAAGATGCTACACCTACATACAATATAGATGATTTAGATATTCAAGGAGATAAATTAAAAATAGAAACAAAAGATTTTTCAAATTTATTTAAGACACTTGTTATAAAGGGAAGTGATGGAATAAATGATACAGTTTATTATTTTCACCAACCAGTAAATGGAAATACTCAACAAAATGTTGTTTGGGCATATAAAGATGATGTTCAAGATATAGGTGTAACAAATGACGGTCAAAATTATTATGTTCAAACTGATGAAATATACGGATGGAAAGTTAATGAAAATAAAACAACAGGATCTCTTGAAGGAATTTTAAATCAAAAGTATCCAAATAGATATGAATTAACAGAGCCTACAACAGGTGAAGTTAAAGAAATTCTTGAAGTAGATGAAGACCCTTCTTATTCTCCTTATGAAGATAGAAGTAGAAAAAGAAATGGAAATGGAATTGACTGGGCAAGATTAAAATTCGGAGTAAATGCTTATGGCGGAGGAGCTAGTTTAGGTGGTGGAGAAGAAAGTTCATTAACTGGTGGAGCAAGCGCTACAGGAGCATTACAATTCGGAAGAAATGGATTATTTATAGGGCCTTATGCAACTTACACTCCAGAATGGTTTAGTTCAACTTCAAGTAAAACAGAATCTTTAGATGAAAAAAAGGAAGTATTAAATGTTAATTCAGGAACAGCTAAAACTACAACTGGAGAAAAAACTACAGAAACAACATTATCTTATCCTTATGGAGTGGGTGTTATGACTTCATACCAAATAGGAGACAATTCAGAATTATCTCTAAAATTGGGTGTTGCTCAACAATATCAAAATCAAAATATTACTGGTAAAAAAAATGTTACATATACAAGAGGAGATGACACTCTTTCAACTAAAACATTATTCCCAGAAAACGGAGCAGTTACTAGACAATCCTCTCAAATAGTTCCAACAGGAGCTTTAAGATTTGAACACTATTTTGGAAATAGTAATTGGTCTTTCGGTGCTGAAGCTGGAAGTAAATATTATGATGGAAAATTTGATGTTTCAGGAGAATTTTCAATAAATTATACTATTAATGGAAATAAATCTGGTGGAAGAAGATGAAAACTAAAAATTTTATAGTAATTCTTGGAATGTTATTAGCTTTTTTAGCAATAGTTCCTTTAATTCAAGCTCAAACTCTTGGAGCAAATTTATTTTATGAAGATTTAAATAATAATATAAGAACAATAGATCAAGGAGAATCTTTTTATATTGAAGCTTATGGAGATGCTTTTGAAGAAAAAATAACTTCAGCAAAATTAAACATAATTAATGACAATACTAATGAAAAAATAGAACTTTTTTCAGATTCATCTTATGATGTTTTTTACTCTAAGACACATTTTTTAATAGATGAATCAAAATATCCTGGTGCAGGAGATTTTACTTTAGAATTTGTAATCTATGGAGAATTTGGAAGTCAAGCAAGTGATGAATTATATTTAACAATAAAAGGAGAAGATACTGAAGCTCCTGAAGTAAATATAATTAGTCCGAGCGAAGGAGACACTTTAAATTCAAATGATGTTACAGTTGAATTTACAGCTATTGACAATGAAGGAATTGATACTTGTGAATACTCTCTTAATTCAGGAAATAGACAAACAATTGGATGCAACAATCCCTTTGATATAAATGCACAAGAAGGTCAAAACACAATAACAATATATGCAACTGATGATAATGGAAACGAGGGAAGTGATAGTGTTACATTTACAGTAAACACTTTGCCAGATATAGATACAACAGCACCCTCAATAACAATTGATTCACCAATAGATGGAGAAGAATATGATACTAATCAAATAGACATAACAGTATCAACAGATGAATCAGCAGAATTAGAATATAAAATAAATGGAACTCAAGGAATTTCAAGAAGATCATTAACTGCAGGATTTGTTAGTTCATATGATAATTCAATAGTACTTGATAAAGGAAATTACACATTAACAATTTATGCAACTGATTCAAAAGGTAATGAAAATAATAAAAGTGTAAACTTCAAAATAAATCCAAGTCTTTCAGAAGACGAAGATGAAGAAGATGAAGAAACATATGAACATAAAATTTACAAGAAACAATATGAACCAAAGACAACAGAAGTAGATGTATCAGAAGATGATAGAGAACTTAACTGGTTCCAAAAATTCATTAACTGGCTTTGGGAACTTTTCGGAGCTAAAGCTCCTTATTAGTTTTTATTTTTTAAAATGAATAAACTAGAAAAAGGATTAATTATTTTAGGAACAATATCTTCTTTAACTTTTTCAACACTTTCTATCAAAGATATAGCTAAAAAAGATTTTAAAAATTTTAATAGAAATTTTTATGGTTTATTGGGATCTTCTGCTTTGATATTAGGAGGTTCTTCAAGAAGTATTTATAAAGAATTTATAAAAGATTATAAGTCAATAGAAAATAAACCAAATTTAAAATATAAAAATGAATAAAAAAATATTTAATAAAACAAAAGTAACAGAAGCCTATGGAAATTTAATCCATTTGTTAGAAAGTGGTTTTATAGAAAGATGATTAAATGATACTGGGTTAAACTCAATTTATAATAAAGCAGAAGAATATTTCTCTAAGATTCCAAATTATATGTTAAAAAATAAAAACATAAAAAGGAATATTGACGAGGTTTTTTCAAAACTAGAAGATGCAAAATGGCACACAGATCATTCAACTGCTGAGTCCCGTCATAAAAAAATGTGGGAAAAGGGAAACATGATAATTGAATATCCTATGGAATGATTTCTGGACCAAAATATTTCTCGTAATCAAAATCTTTCATTTTTACACTATCACTATTTATAGCTTTTTTTATTTCAGGAATTTTCTTTTTTATAGATTCAATCAAATGAATAATAGTTTTACAAATAAGTTCTTGCCCTTCTTTTGGCCAAAGCTTCCCGTAATTACTATAAAGACATCTCCCTCCACAAATATCTAAGTATTCACAGGATTTACATGGTTTTATCACATTAATTTCTTTTAGTTCTTTAGTCTCCAAATCTCCACAATAAAAATTCTTTACATTATTCATAATTGGACAAGCAGTTATTTTTCCATTAGTTGTAATAGTATAATTTGCATAACCTGCACCACATCTTAATTTGGTTTTATTTCCAAAATAAAGGCTTTTAAATATTCCTAAAAAAGGATATAATTTCAAAACCTCTCCCTCATTTATGTTCTTTACCCAATATTCAATTAATTTCATTAAACTTTTATTATATTCTTCAACAAACTTATTGAATTTTTCAGAATTAAAATCAAATTC
>CAZGCP010000026.1:0-6691 GCA_964524525.1 Candidatus Woesearchaeota archaeon | reverse complement strand
GGGGAATTCTATTTTTTCTGTACTACATAATTCTAAAATAATATTCTTAGTTAAAACATTTATTCCACTTCTCTTAAAACCAATATGTTTTGCTTTTTCTAAAAAATTTGAAGCTGAATCTAAATCCTTACAAGCAATATGTAAAATAGGAGGTTCTGTTTTAAATTTAACAATTTTTTCATCATCTTCTTTTGCTTTTTCAAGGGAATTTTTAAGCCAATTAAAATCAATTTTCTCATGAGAAACTTCTAAAAAAAGCCCTTCTCCTTTTTTTTCTTGATCTATCATTAAAACCACTCTCCCAGAACAAGAAGAAGTTGTATAAAAATCTTCTAAAGAATTTATTTTATTGCAAAGTTCCTTAACCTTTTCATCCCACTCCCCAATAGAAGATTTATCTTTTTTTTCTAAAATTGCTTTTTTCCTTTGGTTAAAGATGTCTTGGCTTTTTTCGTGTTTTTGTTCCATAGTAAAATTAATATATAACCGATTGTATAAAAAATTATGGTAAAAGTGAGTTTAGTCGGTCCGGGAGATATTGAATATCATTATAAAGAGTTGCTAGGGTATTCAGAAGAAGAGATAAATTCAGAAATAAAGAATATATCTAAAGTTTTGAAAAATTCAGGTGCTTCTCTGGAATTACTTCCTGATAAAGGGATTAGTTTTGAAATTTCTAAGAAATATAAAGAATTTGGAGGAAAAGAAGTAATAGGAACAATTCCTGAGTCAGATAATACATTTGGAACAAACCATCTTGAAGAATACATAAATTATGACGTAAATGAAAAACCTTTAATAGACAAGAAAATAGATTCAGGAGACTGGTTTAAACATGACATGATTAAAGGATTATTTGGAGATTGTGTTTTATATCTTGGTTCCAGTTTAGGAACAGACACAGAATTAAACGGAGGAGCATATATTTACAAATTAATTCAGGGATTAAAAAAATATGTAAAAACTCCTTCAAAAAAAATACATCCGGAAATTAGATTCGGAAAAGAATACGACCCTGTATTTTTTGTCTACTCTCCCTTTATAAAATCAGGAAAACTCCCTTATGAAACAGAAAGATACATCCAAAAAACAGGAATAGACTTAGTTTATGTAAATTCTTCTGAAGAATTAAGAAACAAATTAGAAGAATTTGGTAATTCAAAAAAAGACTAACTCTTTTATTTATCAATAACTCTATCAATAACCTCTAAAACTTTGTCTTTTGCTTCTTCCATACTTATATCTTTTAGTGAAGCTGAAGCAGCCCCCTTATGTCCTCCACCTCCAAGCTCGTTTGCAAACAGTGAAACATCAATATCCCCCGAACTTCTAAAAGATATTTTCATTCCTTCTTCAACCTCAGAAATAGTGAATACAATATCTAATTCTCTTATATTTCTTAATTCCCTTATTCCTTGCCTGACTTCAGATAAATTCAATCCAAACTCTCTAACTTTTTCTTCTGATAAATAAGTCCAACCAATATTTTTTCTAGTTTCTAAATTATTTACTAAATAAGCATTATATTTTTTCATTCTCAAGGAAATTGAATTAAGTTTCTCAACAATTTCCAAATAATTTGCCCCTTTTTTTAAAAGTCTTTGAGCATCTTCTAAAGCTCCCAAAGCATTTCTATTAACAAATCCTCCTGAATCAGAATAAACACCAATTAATAATCTTGAAGCAATTTCTTCATCAATTTCAATCCCTAGTTCTTCAAAAAAATCTAATAAAACAGAGCAAGTAGAACACTTTAAAGAATCAACATAATTTAAATTCCCATAAAAAGGATTTGTTCCATGATGATCCATATTAATAACAAATCCTTTCTCTAAAACATCTTCTGAAGTTTTTGCTTGTGAAGGGGCTCCTGAATCTAATAACAATACAACATCAAAATTCTTTAAATCAAAATCTTCTAATTTTTTTCCAAATTCAATTTCATTAACAAAATCAAAGTCACTTATATCCTCTGAAGGTTTATCATATCCAATTAATTTAACTTTCTTACCTAACTTCTCCAAGTAATATTTCATAACTCCACAACTTCCTAAAGAATCTCCATCAGGACCCTTATGCAAAGTCATTAAAATATTATCAGCTTCTTTCAGTTTTTCATTTATTTCATTAAAAAAATTATTCTGAACCATTTTCCTTTTCCAATATTTTTACATTAAAACCTTCTTCCTCACATAATTCTTTAAATTCCTCTGCATCTTCTTTATTTCCAACCACACTTCCATAATGCATAGGAATTGCTATATTAGGTTTAATCATTTTAACAGCTTCAAATGCTTCTTCAGCAGACATGGTAAATCTACCCCCTACAGAAAGTAAAGCAACAAAATCAACATCCTTTTGTTTATGGCCTGTTAATTTTTGCATTTCAGGAATAAAATCTGTATCTCCTGAATGATAAATCAAAACATTTTCTGTTTTAATTAAATAACCTAACCATCCTTCTTCTTTAGGATGAAAAGGTTTATCCTTATTATATGCAGGAATAGCAAAAATTCTAACATTCTCTAAATCAATCTCATCTCCAACACTCACAACATGGATATCCAAAGAAACACTAAATCTAACAACCTTGCTTTGACAATCTGCAGGCAATATTACTTTAGTCCCATTTTTAAGAATTTTTTCAATATCCTCAACACTACAATGATCATAATGACTATGTGTTATTAAAATTAAATCTGCCTTTTCTGAATTTTCTGGAATCTTATAAGGGTCAATATAAATAACTTTTGAATTTTTAATTAAAAACCCTGAATGTCCTAACCATTTAAGAGAAATTTTTCCAATTTGCATAGACAATTAAAAAAAAATTTGTTTTTAAAGATTTTCTTTCACTAAAAAGGGTTATCTTCTCCTACCTGAAGAAGAATTACCTTTTTTTGAACCAGAGGTATTTGAAGAGCCCCTTCTTGTTTCTGAAGAAGATTTATTTTCATTATTTTTTTTATAATTTGAATGAGGAGAATTACTTCTCCTACTATTCCCAGAATTAAATTCTTGAGGGTTTCTCCTAGTATTATTCCTATCATAACTAGGAATATAGTTATTCCTTCTAGTGTTTTTTTCTAATCTCTGATAATTTGAAGAAGGATTATAATCTAAATTTCTTTCTTTTCTTTTAGGAGAATAATGTTCACTGTTTCTTCTTGAAGGAGTTCCATAATTTCTATTTTTATAATCTCCTCTTCTAGAACTTCTAGACTCGTAATATTCACCAACATTTCTTTTATTAATTCTTGTACTAGAATTTTGATAATCTTTTTGCATACTCCTCCTCTTCCCATAATGAGTTCTATTTTTATAGTTTTCATCAAAATCATAATAAAAATAATGATGATAATAACTTCCTTTGTTTATATTCCAATATTTGTCTCTTAAATAATATTCTCCATAATAATTATATGAAAATTGAGGATAAGAATAATATCCATATCTAAAAGACCAATTAGAACTGGGATAAGTAAGATGCCAATCCCTTGAATCAATATAACCATTAAAATTCCTATCTACAACAGGCCCATAATTATATGGCCAAGGATCATTCCTATCTAAAATACCATCTCCATCTGTATCAAAATCACAGAAATAACTTTGACTTTCAAAATAAATATAAAAAATATTTTTAGAATATCCATAATCTCTAAAAGAATAATTTTTTTCTGAATTAAAATCGTTTTTTTGATTTTTTATCTCATAGGTTTTTTCTAAGTTTTCTTTTGGATTATAATAAATATAATCTTGACAAATACCTGTATTATTAAAAGGGGTGCAAACACTTAAACCTAATGTTGCTAGTAAAAAACCTCCCTTTCTTAAAATATTTTTAATCATTTTAAGTAATAAAATAAAGAAACCCTAATATAAAAACCTTGTCCCTAAGAATTAATAAAAATAAAAAAATAAAAAAAGAGGAAAATTATTCCTCGTCTTCTTCTGAATCTTCTTCAGATTCTTCATCATCAGAATCTTCTTCATCAGAGTCTTCTTCATCAGAGTCTTCTTCTGAGTCCTCATCATCAGAGTCTTCTTCTGAAGATTCTTCTGGAGATTTTTCCGTAGATTCTTCCGGAGATTCTTCTGTAGATTCTTCAGTTTGTTCGTTCATTTCTTCGTCTTCTGGCATTTTAAATCCTCCTTTTTAATTAGTAAAATCTTATTATTGTTCTCTTTTTTAAAAGTATTGTTCCACTGGATAATTAAGAAAAATTAGGAGAAAGTTTTAAAAGGAATTATTTTAAGGATTTAATCTTGTAGGAGTTCTTGGAAAAGGGATTGCATCTTTAATTGTATCAAAACCACAAATCCATGCAACAAATCTCTCTAAACCCAAACCAAATCCTGCATGAGGAACACTTCCATATCTCCTAGAATCAAGATACCAATCACTTACTCCTAAATCCATTTTAGCTTTTTCTAATCTTTGTTTTATCTTTTCTAAATCAGGTTCTCTCTGAGATCCATCAACCATTTCTCCTACATTCGGAGCCAACAAATTAAAATTAGTTCCTGTTCCAGGTTTTTCAGAATCTTCTCCATGATAAAATTTCAAAAGTTCTAAAGGATAATTAGTCACAAAAACAAAATTGTCTCCATAATATTTAGCAAGTCCTCTTTCTTCAGCAGAACCAAAATCATCTCCCCATTTAATTTTGTGTCCTTTTTCTTGAAGAGTTTTTATTGCTTCGCCATAGGTAATTCTCTTAAAAGGAGTTTTGACTTTTTCTAATTTACTAACATCTGCTCCCAAAGTTTCTAATTCTATTTTATTTTCATTAAGAACTTTTTTTATTGCAGAAACAATACATTCTTCAGCAACTTTCATATCATCTTCTAAATTCATCCAAGCACCTTCAACTTCAAAATGCCAAAATTCAGTAACATGCCAAGGAGTTTTTGATTTCTCTGCCCTAAAAGAAGGAGCCATTGCATAAGCTTTTTCTACTGAATGGATAAAATTTTCTGCATAGAATTGCCATGACTGAGATAAATAAGCTTTTTTATCAAAATATTTAACTTCAAAAGTTTCAGAACCTCCTTCACTAGTTGCACCACTTAAAGATGGAGCCTCTACTTCTGTAAACTTGTTTTTTCTCATATATTCATGTAATGCAAACATAACACTAGAACGAATCTTCAATGCAGATGTCATTTTCCTACTTCTTAACCATAAATGTCTTCTATCACCCAATTGTTTTTCATTCAAATCTTTATTTATTGGAAAATCTTCTGCAATATTAACAATATTTATATTAGAAACTTGTATCTCATAACCACTGGGTGCACGGTCATCTTTTTTTATTTCTCCTTCTAATTCAATAGAACTTTCGATCTTTATTTTATCAATGTCTTCCCATTTATCTTCAAAATTTTCTTTTTTCAAAACACATTGGATAATATTTGTAGAATCTCTTAAAACAAGAAATTTCATCTTATTACTTCCTCTTTCCCTATAAACCCATCCCCGCACAGATACCTTTTTGTTTTTTGAAGAATTATCCATTGCTTGTTGTATTGAGGTGTATTTTGTCATTTTATTCTTTCTTACCTTTTAATTTAATCCCTGCTTCATCTAATTGCTCATTAGAAATTTCTGAAGGAGCATTAAGCATAACATCCCTTCCAACTTTATTTTTTGGAAAAGGAATTACTTCTCTTATTGTTTCTTCTCCAGACATAATCTGAACTAACCTATCAAGTCCTAAAGCCAATCCTCCATGAGGCGGAGCTCCAAAACCTAAAGCCTTCATTAAAAAACCAAACTTCTTTTCAGCTTCTTGTTTTGTGATTCCTAAAATATCAAAAATCTTTTCTTGAATCTCTAAATCATGAATTCTAATAGAACCTCCCCCAATTTCAGAACCATTTAAAACAATATCATAAGCTTTTGATTTTGATTTTTCTGTAACCTTTTTCCCATCAACAGGCATAGTAAATGGATGGTGTATTGATTTGTATCTCTTATCTTCTTCAGAATATTCAAAAGCAGGAAAATCTACTATCCAACAAAAAGCAAATTCATTATTATCTTCTTTGTTTTTTCTTAAATCAGGATTATCTCTTTCATATTTTTTCATTGCTTCATCATAGGAGATTCTTTGAAAAGGAATTTTTAAATCAATATTTAACACTTTTTTAAAAACATGTTTCATCATTCTTTCAATAACATCAATAACATCATCTTGTTCTACAAAAGACATTTCTAAATCAACTTGAGTAAATTCTGGTTGTCTATCTTTCCTTAAATCCTCATCCCTAAAACACCTTGCAATTTGAATATACTTATCAAAACCTGCAACTTGAGATAATTGTTTAAATAATTGAGGGCTTTGAGGTAAGGCATAAAACTCTCCATTATAATTTCTTGAAGGAACTATAAAATCTCTTGCCCCTTCTGGAGTAGATTTTCCTAAAATAGGTGTTTCAAAATAAACAAATCCTTCTTTTGTAAAAAATTCTAAAGCAGCTTCAATAACTCTACTTCTAATCCAAATATTTTTTTGCATCTTATCTGTTCTTAAATCTAAAAACCGATTCTTTAATCTTGTTTCCTCATCATTATTTTTATTTTTCAAATCTAAAGGCAAATTATTACATAAATTAAAAACTTCTAAATCATTAATTTCAATTTCAACTTTTCCTTGTTCTCCCATTTCCTTATTTTCCTGTCCTT
>CAZGCP010000025.1:0-6698 GCA_964524525.1 Candidatus Woesearchaeota archaeon | reverse complement strand
TTCCCTCTGTTGAATAATTAGCAATCTTTTGAGAAACATTTGAAGCATTTAATTGGTATAAATTATTATCATAACTTCCAACATATACATAACCATTAGCAACTGCTGGTGAAGAATAAACAAAACCATCTGTTGAATAATTTGCTATTTTTTGGGAAACATTTGAAGCATTTAGTTGATAAAGCTGATTATCATCACTTCCAACATATACATATCCATTAGCTATTGCTGGTGAAGAATAAACAAGACCTTCTGTTAAAAAGGTGTTAACATCTGCTTCAGATAAATTGCTAACTCCAGAAGCTGTGGTATAACCAGTATGATTAGTGTTTCTAAGAAACATTGGCCACTCACTTGTATTAGAAGGGTTAGAAGTATCTCCAACAGTATATCCTGTAAAAGTTCCTTCTAAAAATATTAATCCTGCAATACTTCCCGCAACTAAAGCAAACAAAACAAAAATAGAAAGTAAATTAAAAAAAAATCTTTTTTTATTTGGAGGGTCCACCATTCTACTTTTTACACTACCATTTTCATCCCTATAACTTTCATAGTAATAAGGACCATAATACTTTCCCTTTTTTTTTATATACCTCTTATAAACCATTCAATAAAAAAAAGAAAAAGTTTTATTTAAAACTTGTGCTGTAACCAATTTCCAATAAAATTCAAAAATATGTTAAAAAAATAATAAGTAGTGTAACTATTCTTTTTTAGAAGGAGTTTTATCTTTTTTCTTCTTTAAAATCCACCTAACCTTTCTTTTTCCTAATTTAAAATTTTTCCTGCATTTAGAAGAACAAAAATGTTTAGCAGTCCCATCTTTCATGACCCATGTAATTCCTTTAGGGAGCTCATATTCATTTTCACAATAAGAACATTTAGGCATTTTTATTACCTCCAAAATTTCTTTTTAATATTCCAACAGAATAATTGTTATTTTCATTGTTTTTTTCATAAATAATATTTGCTTTTCCTTGATAATGACCTTGTAAAAAAGAAACAAAAGTTTCATCTACAGAATCTATTTCTATAACTTGTCCAGGACTTAAATCCTCAAACCTAGATTCAAGATCTAATAAAAAATCTTCGATAGCCATTTTAACTATATGCTCCTTTAGCTACTTTAGATTTAATTCTTCTTGCTTCGATTTCAGTTTCTCTAAGCATTAAAATATCTTCTTTTTGAACAGGACCCTTAACATTTCTTCTCATAACTCTTCCTTCGTCTCTCCCTTCTTGAACCAAACACTTAACTTGAGTAATTTCTCCTCTGAATCCAGTCCTACCAACAATTTCTTGTACTAAAGCTGATACAGCATCTTCTGAAGAAATCTTACCACTACCTTTAGAAGCTTGCTGTCTTGAATCTTTTTTATTTTGAGTCTTTGCCATTTTTAAGAACTATTTTTTTAAATTATCTATATCTTTGTCAGCATCTCCTTTTTCAATAACTGCTACTGAAGAAGTACTTACTGAAAGACCTGTAGAAATACCTAACTTTTGCTTACTATCTACTTCTTGACAAGGAATTCCTTTTTCTTTACAAAGAATTGGAAGGTGTTGAACAACTTCTTTTGGTTCTACATCTGAAGCATAAGCAACAAACTTAGCTGTTCCTCTTTCAATTGCTTTGGTAACTTCATTTGTACCTTTCTCTATTTTTCCTGTGTTTTTTACTTTTTCTATTATTTGATATGCATCCATTTTTTAACCTCAGAATGAATTTACTTCATCTGAACTGTGTCCATCGGTAATTAATTTAATATTAAGGGGTTTTTAAAGCTTTTTAAAGCTTTCTAACCAAAATACCCCTTATTATTTATCTCAACATTATTCCCAAAATTTTTCTCTACTAAAGAAAACAAATCATAAATCTTATCTTTATAATCTTTCCAAATATTATAAAAATTTTTAATAAAATCTGCTTCAGATTCTTCAGAATATCTTGTATCTAATTTTATTATTTTAATTTGAAATTTAGCTAATTCATTATAAATTTCATGCAAATCTTTTTTTTCATTTTCACCTAATACTTTTATAATAGAAAAAATAAAAATAGATGAATTAACTGGATGCAAAAGAGATTCTATTAATTTTGTGTAACTAGTAACCTTATCACTTACATATCTTCTTATCTCTCGAATTAAAAAATCTGTTTCCTCATCGCAAATCTTCTCAATATGAAAATCTATATTTAATTCGTCAAAACTAGGTAATGAATATTTTTTTCTAAAAAAAGAATATCTTTCCTTAAGTTTATTTAAATCTCCTTCTTCTTCCATCTAAAAATAAGAACACTACCATTTATAAAATTTCTTAAGCCAGTGCTGGGGATTGAACCCAGGACCCCTACCTTACCGAAGTAGTGCTCTACCAGCTGAGCTACACTAGCAAATAAGAAAAAACAAAATCAGAGGTATATAAAACTATTTTAAACTATTTTTTCTATTAGAAATCCTTAAGAAAATAAAAACCAACAAAGCAATTAAAAAAGATAAAAATATAAAAGAAAAAATAATAGACATAACTCCAAACAATCCTTGATACTCAGTAATAACATTTTGATAAGACAAAAGAGAAACTATAGACAACACAAAAAACAAAATCAAATTTTTAGTCACTAATCTTATTCTTTTTTTTAAAATTTTTTCAGTAAATCCTTTTTGAAGACTTTTTTTATTTTTGGATTTTTTATTAGAACCTTTCTTAGATGTTTTTGACTTTAAATCCTTCTTACTCCCCTTTTTCTTAGCCATACAATATAATATAAAAAGAAGTATTTAAATATTACCCTATCTAAAATTATCTAAAGTAGATTCTGTTTTATTCACTAATTCTTTTGAACTATTTATAGTATTCCCTGTAAAAGTTTTAGCATCATTGAAAACAGTTCCTAACCATGAGAAATATAACCCCACTGATTCTTTTACTCCTTCTGCAGATTGAAAATCCATATTTTCACCTTCAATCATAGGTAAAAAACTAAAATAACTTAAAACTACTAAAACTAATAAAGCTAAAACAATTATTTTATTTTTTATTTTATTAGCAAAATAAACAAGCAATCCTATCATCGCCACTGCAAGAGTTGTAAACAAAATAGCACTTATTGACATATTTTAAATAAGAAAGCAGATTATAAAAACATTTTGATTTTGTCTTTTTGTGGAAAAAGATTTTGGAGCGGTTTTGGGGAATTTTTTGTAGTGTATCTTTTTTGAAAAAAGACCCTTGAGAAAGGGAGGAAGTTTTTTTGGACCGTGTCAATTCAGGAAGGGGTTCGTTTCATTTGACAAAATATTTTTATTCACTCGAATTTTTATTTTGGCGAATGAATGGAAATCTTTGATTTACTTTTTGTCTAATCTTTTATGAAAAAGATTATTTTTGTGAAAAAAAGACCCTTGGGAGGAGGGGGAAGTTTTTTTGGACTGTGTCAATTCAGGGAGGGTTCGTTTTTGTCTAATCTTTTATGAAAAAGATTATTTTTGTGAAAAAAAGATTATAGCCCTGCCAGGATTCGACAAAAAATTTCAAAAAAATTTTTAGTTCGCCCGTCTTTCCAATAAAGGTTAAGGAAATCCAGACGAAACCCAAGGATTCTCATCCTGATTGAATAGCCCTGCCAGGATTCGAACCTGGGTCAGTTGGACCAGAACCAACTATACTTGACCACTGTACTACAGGGCTACAAAAATAATCAAAACAATAATGTTTTTAAGTTTTACATCACAATAAAATTTAAAGTCAGTTCATAATGCCCCGATAGTACAGAGGCCAAGTATGCTGCCCTCTCAATTTCAAAAAAAGAGGTGACTAGAACTCGAAGAGAGGGAAGGTCTATGCATCTCAATGCGACCTCTCTTAGGAGATAGGCAGTGACCCGAGTTCGAATCTCGGTCGGGGCGTTTATTTTTTTTTGGAGGGACTATTAATTAATCAAGCAAGGTGGAAGAGGTTTGGACGAGCAGAGTGAGAATCTCGGTCAGGAGCGTTTATAAAAAATGGGAGGGGTGTTCAACAATTCTGAGGGAAAGAGTTTGGACGAACAAAATAACACCCAAACCAAAAACAATTATCTAATTAACCTTTTTGTTAAAATTTATAAAACAACAAATCCTTAATTTAATATGACAAAAAAAAGAGTTGATCCAAAAGATAGAAAAATATTTGCTTGGCTATCTAGCTTTCTAACCATAATCGGATTTATCCTTGCTGTTGTATTGTGGAAAGATGATAAGCATATTTTAGATTATGGAAAAGAAGGATTTGTTTTAGGAATCGGTTTTATAATAGCAAGTTTTCTAAGTTTTATACCTTTTATAGGAGGAGTATTCTATTTGTTTGTTCTTGTTCTCTGGATACTATCATGGACAAATGCATTAACAGAAAAAAAATCCTCTACTTTCTTAGTTTCAGAACTAGCAGAAAAAATAAAAATTTAAAATGAAAGAAAAAATATTGGTCTTTAATGTGGGAAGTTCTTCAATAAAATATAGTCTATTTGAAAACAAAGAAAAAATAGAATCTGGAAAACATGAAAGATTAAATAAAAAAGAAGATTATCAAAAAGCAATACACCAAATACTTCAAAAATTTAAAAATCAAAAAATAAGTTTAATTGCTCACAGAGTGGTGCACGGAGGAGAAATAAACAAACCTTCAAAAATAAATGAAAAAATAAAAAATAAAATAAATGAATTTTCTAAATTTGCTCCACTACACAATCCAAATCAATTAATGGTAATAAAATTAATAGAATCTGAATCTCCAATACCTCAATATGCCCTATTTGACACAATGTTTTATTCTGAACTTCCAATAATATCAAAAACCTATGCAATACCTAAAGAAATATCTGAAAAACACAATATAAGGCGTTACGGTTTTCATGGAATTTCACATAAATTTGTTTCACAAGGATTAAAAGGAAAAACAATAACCTGTCATTTAGGTTCTGGTGCAAGCATAACTGCAATAAATAATTCCAAACCTCTAGACACTTCAATGGGGCTAACACCTTTAGAAGGTTTAGTAATGGGAACTCGTTCTGGGACAATAGACCCAGGATTAATAACTTTCTTAGAAAAAAAAGGCTATAAAACAGAAAAACTTTTAACATTTAAATCTGGATTAAAAGGGATATGTGGATATAATGATTTTAGAGACATACTTTCTACAATGAATAAAGAAAAAAATTCAGAACTAGCTTATAATTTATTCATCTACAGTATAATAAAATATATTGGTTCTTACATTGCAGTTCTTAATGGATTAGATAATCTTATTTTTACTGCATCAATAGGGGAAAAGGTTCCAAAACTAAGAGAAGATATTTGTAACAATCTTGGATTCATAGGAATAAAATTAGACAAAGAAAAAAACAAAAACAATGAAAGAATAATCTCTGAAAAAAATTCAAAAGTAAAAGTTCATGTAATAAAAACAGATGAAGAAAAACAAATTGTGGAGGAGGTTTTAAAAATAAAATGAAAATACCTATAGAAATTTCAGCGAGACATGTACATTTATCAGAAAAAGATTTTGAAAAATTATTTGGAAAAACCCACAAATTAAAAACATTAAAGAAAATATCTCAACCAAAACAATTTTCAGCAAAACAAGAAGTAGAATTAATCAATGGAAAAAATAAATTAAAAGCAAGAATTATAGGTCCAACAAGAAAAAAATCTCAATGTGAAATTTCAATGACAGATGCTTATAATTTAAAAATGAAAAAAATACCCCCAATAAGAATTTCTGGAGATTTACTAAATGCCCCAAAAATAACAATACAAGGAAAAAAAGGAAAAATAAAAATACCAGTAATAATTGCAAAAAGACATCTTCATTTAACTAAAGAACAAGCTAAAAAATTAAAACTAAAAAATAAACAAAAAATTTCAATAAAAGTAAAGGGAAAAAGAAGTTTAATTTTTAATGAAGTAATTGTAAGGTCTGGAGAAGGAAATTATCTTGCTTTTCAAATTGACACAGACGAAGGAAATGCAGCAGGAATTAAAGGAAAGTCTTTTGGGGAAATAGCAAAATGAAAAAAATATGCTCTTATATTTTAGGGATTATTCTATTACTCTTCGGGATATATCTCTCGGTTTTTGAAAAAGAACCTCACTTCTATACGCTTTTTTCTTTGGGACTACTAATAATTTTTATTAATATTTACAATTCCATATCAAAAAGAAAGCTCTTTGAAAAAAATGAAGAAATTTTGAAATTTTCTTTGTTTTTGCTGATTTCCTGCATAGTAGTAGACCAAATTGGATTGTATCTTGGTTATTGGGCATATCAATACAAATCTTTTCTTGATAATCTTATAAAATACATCTTTGAATGGGCAGTCCCGCTAACCTACTTTATGTTAGCTCTAATGATTAGTAAAAAGATATTCCAAAAAGGATTTGATGAAAAAACATCATTTGTCTTGTCTTTAATTATTCCTATTACTTTATTAGGACTATTTACAGAATACATTAACATATTTTCAAATTCCTGGATAGTTTTGAAAATGCCAATAACAAATTATAAAATAGGAAATTTCTTTCTTATGTTTCAAACAAATTTTATGCGATTGAAAAGAGCGAAGAATGTGCCACCGATGAGATAAATTAAATTTCTGTAATTACTGAGCTTTTTTTAATTGTGCGACCTGTACTATTTTGCGAAAACTGTCGAAC
>CAZGCP010000024.1:0-6738 GCA_964524525.1 Candidatus Woesearchaeota archaeon | reverse complement strand
GGCATTCTCAAAAACTTTGATTTTTTGCCTTCGGCATCGTTGCACTAAAAATCAATCCTTCCAAGTATTCAGGAGAATTGAACAGCGATTAAAGAGCTCCGTCTTGCAGGTTTCTCCACCCAAATTTTTGCTTCGCAAAAACTTCCCTTAAGCCCGATGTTAGTTTCAATTCAAGACGCCAAAAATTGTGTTGTCATTTTGTAGTAAAGTTTATAAACTTCCTTCTATTTCCATACTCATTATGAAACTTGAATCAATAATTTTGAAAACTGGAAGCGCAATTGGTCATTTAGTTTCAGCGGGTTTAGCAGTTGATGCTGTACATAATGCAATGAACGGAAATTATGAAATAGCTGCAATTGAAGGAATTGCTTCTATATACATCCAAGTTTCAAAATATTTTGATAGAAAGAAACAGAAAGAGATTCAAGATTTCTCAGATAGAGTACACAATGAATATGTCCCACAAATGGAAGCACTTAGTCAAAGTTTAAAACCTTATCCTCAATAGATTTTTGGCGTCTTGAACTCTTTGGAATTTTTTTGCTTCGCAAAAACTTCTTTAAATCCCGATATTATTTTTTATCCTTTTCTATTTCTGGATGTTTGTGACCCTCTTTTAATCTTTCTTTTAATGTCTTTAGTTCTTTTTTCTTTTCTTTTTCATATGCCTTATTATTCTTTTTTGCTGTTTCTATTAATTTTGCTGTGTGTTCTCCTCCCAAGAAATGAGGTAAAATAACGTAATTTGCCCCTTCTCCATATAATTCTAAAGCATCTTCAATTTGTCTTCCAGTCAAAACAATTATTGGTTTTACTTTATTTCTTTTTAAAACCTCTAAGATTAACTTATTTGTTTCTTTTTCAGGAATCGTAGAAACAATTACAGAGGATTTACAGATTCCTAAATCATCTAAGAATTCTAAATCATCCACATCTCCATAAATTGCATCAATTCCTTTCTCCTGCAATTTTTTAACAACTTTAGGATTATAATCTACAACTAAAAAATTCTTTGTTATCTTTGAAAATGCCTTTATAACTGAAAAACCAATTCTATTATACCCTAAAAGAATATAAGTATAATTCTTTTTTGGAACTTCTTTTTCTTTAATTTTTTTCCTTTCAAAAATAGTTAAAAATCCAGATAATTTATTAAAAATACTTTCTGAATAAATTATCATATATGTTGAACCTGCAATAGTTAATAATCCAATTATTGTAACAAAAGATAAAATTTCTTGAGTTAATGCTCCTATTTTTACTCCTAATGCAATTAAAATTAATGAGAATTCTGAAATTTGAGCAACAGTTAAACCCGCCATAAATCCTGTTTTTTTGCCATATCCTAAACTCCCCATAAGAATCATTACAATTAGAGGATTACCTATTAAAATAAAGACAGATAAAATTAATGCAGGTAAAATTAAATGACTTATATCTCCAAAAGCCATTTGGCTTCCAAGAATTATAAAAAAGGATATTATGAAAAAATCTCTTAGGGGTTTTAATTTTGAACTAATTTCAAAGCTGTAAGGAGACATTGAAAGCATAATTCCTGCAATTAATGCTCCAACTTCAATAGAAAAACCAGCATAAAGAAATAAAATAGAAAGTCCCAAACCCCATGAAATAGCAAATACAAATAATAATTCTTGAGATCTTGCAAAAAAATCACTTAGCTTTGGAAGAACATAATAACTAATTGGAACTAGTATCCCCACAAGAATAATCCCTTTTATTATTGTTGAAAAAAGAATATTGCTTGCTCCTGTTTCATTTGCTAAAGAGGAAACTATAATCAAGATTAAAATTGCTACTAGGTCTTGAACCAATAAAAATCCAATAGAAATTTTTCCATAAAGTTTTTCTAAAGAATCTTTATCTGAGAGAAGTTTCATTATTATGATTGTTGAAGAAAAAGTTAATGCAATTGCTATATAAATAGATACTATTACAGAAAATCCCAGTAGAATTGATATTCCAAAACCTATTAAGGAAGTAAAAATTATTTGACCAATACCTGTTACTAATGAAACTTTACCTACTTCTTTTATTATTTTTGGAGATAAATGTAAACCCACAATAAATAACAGAAAAGCAATTCCCATTTCAGAGAAAACATTTAAGGTTCCTCCACCGCCTTTAATTAAATCAAGTATAAAAGGCCCTACTATGATTCCTGAAACAATGTAGCCAATTATTAAAGGTTGTTTTAATAATCTCATTATTATGGAGACACCTAAAACAACCAAAATTATTAGCCCGAATTGTATAAATGGGTCAAACATTTTTAATCTCTTTTATTTTTGTAAATACAATATTAAAGAATATTTCTTACTTATAAATTTATTGAATAATTATGAATATATTCCAGATTAATCAAAAAAATTTGCAATTTAATTTTTCAAATTTTTCTGCTTCACTATCGAAAGTCGCACTAAATTAAATACTTGAGAAGAGAATTCAATAATTATTTAGAGATTTTATTTTGTGGTTTTTACTCAAATTTTTGTAAAACAAAAATTTCATTAAATTCCAATGTTAAAATATGGCCCTTCCCTCAACAAATAAAAAAAACATTAGGAAGGGTAAGAATTAATGAGAAATTATTCTTTTTTTACTTTTACAGCTTTGGGTCCTTTATCTCCTTTCTCGATTTCAAATTCAACAGAATCACCCTTGTCCAAAGAAGTGCCTTCTTCTAAAACAGATTCATGCACAAAATATTCTTTTTCATCTTCACCAGTTATGAATCCAAATCCCTTAACATCATTGAAAAATTTTATAGTTCCTTTCATTTTTACCTCCTAGTTTATTTATTTTTTTGATTTTGGTTCCACTACCTCTTTTACAAATTCTCATTCAAATCTCCCTTTTGCTAAAATTATTTTTCCCATATTTTAAACTTTATTTAATTTTAATAAAGAATTATCGAAACTGAATCTTAAATATTCTTTGTTTTGGACGTAAAAATGCCCTAATTATAATAAATAAGATAGTCTTTTGTTTATAAATCTTTGTTTTCTAATTCAAGGAATTTTTGAATTTTTAATAAAAAATCTCTTTCTCAAAAACCTTATATATCGAAGAATATTTTTTATTAAATGATAGAATTTATTTTAATTGCTTTTGTTTGCGCCTTCATTCTCCAATTCTTGGATGCTTCCGCTGGAATGGGTTATGGAACTCTCACAGCAATATTAATTTTATTAGGTTTTTCCCCTTTGGAATCAATTTCTTCTGTAATTGTAACAAGTTCAGTTTTAAGTCTATTTGCTGGAATTATGCATCACAATTTCAAAAATGCAAATTTATTAGAAAAACAAAACAAGAAAATCCTCTCAATTTTAATTGGATTCGGAATAATAGCAATAATTTTTGGAAGTTTAATCGCCTTAAATATCCCTTCAAATTACCTTAAAATATACATTGGCTTTTTAATTATAATAATAGGAATTTTTATTTTAATAAAGAAAAAAACAAAATATAAGTTTTCTTGGAAAAGATTAATGTTTTTTGGTTCTTTAGCTTCTTTTAATAAAGGTATTTCTGGAGAAGGGTATGGTCCTGTTTTAGCAGGGGGACAAATTCTTTCAGGGGTTAAATCAAAAAAAGCAGTAGCAATAACATCTTTATCAGAAGGAGTAGTAAGCTTAATAGGATTTATTAGTTTTTTAATCTTTGGAAGTTTTACAAATATTAATTTTTCTTTGATTTTATCTTTATTAGCAGGAGGACTGATTTCAACACCTTTAGCAGTTTATTTTGTTAAATCAATAAAATCAAAAAAATTAAAATACTTTATTGCAGGAATAAGTATTATTTCAGGAATTTTGATTTTAATAAAATTATTTAGTTAAAAGATTTTTCTTTTTCTAAAAGGTTTTTACATAAATATAATCCATTATCATCTTTTTTACCTAAATAAGGACAATCTATTTTTCCTTTTCTCATTGCAATTGAACAATATTTAAAATCACCTATTTGAGTTTGAAAATACATTTTACTTTGAATACACACTTTTTCAATTGTTCTTGATTTTTGTTTTTTATAATTCATTTTAAAAACAATTCTTTTTATTATTTAAATTTAATTTTTATTTAGATATATGAGGGCTATTTTTTTCATAATTCTCAATAGCTTTCCTTAAACCTTGAATCGCCATAGAGGAACAATGCATTTTTATTTTAGGCAATTCTCCTAATTCATTAACAACATCTTTCATTTCTAATTTTTTAGCTTCCTTCAAGGTTTTACCTTTGGCAATTTCAGTAGTCATAGAACTTGATGCAATAGCAGCAGCACATCCAAAAGTCTGGAATTTTATATCTTTAATTTTATTATCTTTAACTCTAATATAAACTTTCATAACATCTCCACAGGCAGGATTTCCTATCTCTCCAACTCCGTCAGGATTTTTAATCTCCCCCATATTTTTTGGGTTTTTGAAATGTTCTAAAACTTTTTTTGAATATTGGTTTGTCATATTACTTTCTTACTCATTGAAATTCTGTCTTTATTTATTTTATAGCCTTTCTTTTCATAAAATTTTACAGCTTTTGATTTTTTATTTGTCTGAAATTCTATTTTCTTTATTTCTTTTTTCTTACAATAGTCTTCGAGAAAATTTATAATTTCTTTTCCTAGACCTTTGTTTTGAGATTCTTCCTTAACAACTAAATCCTGGACAATTGCAACTTTCCCTTCCCACCACTGTTCTATCTGAAATACTAAAACTCCTGTGATTTCCCCTTCCTCAAGAGAAATATAAATCTCCGCTTTTTTGAAATAAAATTCTAAACTTTTAGTAACCTCTTTCATTGAAGCTTTTTCATTAAACGGAGGCTTAGAAAGTTCTTTTAGCATCAGTTTCCCAATCTCTTTCAAATCTTTTCTTTTAGCTTTTCTTATTTTCATTTTCAATGTAAAACGCCGTTTTCCTTATGATTGTCTTTTCCTATCCGCCATCTCTTATAAAATTTTTTTATCATTTTATTTCGTTTCCTTCTCTTCTTTATTTTCTGAATCTTTTCCTTTTGTTTGTTCTGAAGATTTTTCATTTAATTTTTTAATTACTTCTTCTACATCTTCATCAGACATTCCATGTGCCTTACATCCTTGTTCAATTGTTTCCATTTGTGCCATAGGACATCCTATACAACCCAAACCAACCCCGAATAGAATTTCAATTGCTTCAGGTTTTTCTTTAATTATTTCTGAAATTTTTGTATCTTTAGTTATTTCCATTTTAAAACGGACTAAAACCTCTTAATTTTTTAACACTTCGTTTAATTTTTTCTAAAAAATAATCAATATCTTCTTCAGTAGTATATTTACTTATTGAAATTCTTATTGAAGAATTTGCTTTTAAATCGTCCAATCCAATTGCTTTCAAAACATGACTCGTTTTTAATGTATGGGAACTACAAGCAGAGCCTGTAGAAGTATAAATTTTATTTGCCTCTAAATATCCCCCAATTGCTTCCCCTTCAATATTCCCAAAAGAAACATTAATATTATTACAAAGTCTATTATCTCCTTCTGGACCATTTAATTCAGCTTTGTCAATTTCCAACAAACCTTTAATCAAATTATTTCTTAATTTTTTCATTTTTTCAACATCTTTTTTGTTTGAGTTTTTAACTGCTTCTGTAAAACCAATTATTCCTGGAACATTTTCAGTTCCACTTCTCAATTCATTTTCATGCCCTCCTCCATGAAGTAAAGGAACAATTTTGTCTTTTAGGGATTTATCAATATACAAAGCCCCAACACCTTTAGGCCCGTGAATTTTATGTGCATTAATTGTCATTAAACTAATATTCTGTTTTGTAACATCAATAGGAATTTTTGTATAACTTTGGCAAGAATCAATATGCAAAATAACATCTTTTTCCGAGCAAATCTTACTAATCTCATTTAAATCTTGAATAGTTCCAATTTCATTATTTCCATGAATAATTGAAACAACAATTGTGTTTTCATTAACTTCTTTTTTCAATTGCCCCAAATCAATAAAACCTTTAGAATCAACATCCAAATAAATAACTTCTGCCCCTTTCTTTTCAAGATATTTACATACTTCTAGTATGGAATCATGTTCTATTTTTGTGGTTATAATTTTATTTTTTCCTTTATTTTCTTTGTGATATTCAAACAACCCTTTCAAAGCAAAATTATTTGATTCAGTTCCTCCTGAAGTAAAAATTATTTCATCTTTTTTTGCATTAATTGATTTTGCAATTACTTTTCTTGCTTTTTCCACTTCATATCTAACATTTCTACCTGCTTCGTGTTTTGAAGAAGCATTTGCATATTTCTCTGAAAAATATTTCTTCATTTCTTCTAAAACTTTTTCATTAACTTTTGTTGTTGCTGCATTATCCAAATAAATTTCTTTTTTCATTTTCTACAACCTCCACAAGTTTTACATTTACAGTAGGTTTTTGCGTGTTTATCAATAATTTCTAAAATAGGGAGTATTGTTTTTTTATTTAATGAATAAATTCTTTTTTTACCTTCTTGTTTAACTTTTACTAAATCACAATTTTTTAATTGGCTCAATGAATGCGAAATAAGGCTTTGTTCTTCATTTAGTTTTTCAGACATTTCACTAACTGATAAATTATTTTTCTTTAACTCAGAGATTATGTCTATCCTCAGAGGATTTGCTAGATTTCTAAAGAAAATATGGTATGTTTTCGAGTTCATATGAAATAATATTCATATATATTT
>CAZGCP010000023.1:0-6910 GCA_964524525.1 Candidatus Woesearchaeota archaeon | reverse complement strand
AAGAAGGTTCAATCAAAGATAAATTACTAATGTTCAAATACAATATAAAACACGGACAAAAAGAAGAAATAATTGGATGTGTTTGTGAAAATCAAGAGTGTGTTCTTGCTGATTAAATATAAAAACCCTTTTTTATTAATAATATTATGCGTGCTTTAATTCCTTCACATCGAGAGAAAAAAAGATATCTTTTAATTAAAGGGGAAAATCTTAAAGAAAATATTGAAAAAGCTATTCTTGAATTCATTGGAATAAATGGAATGTCAAAAACAGGGTTGAGTTTTATTGAAACTAAAAAAAATCAAGCAATAATTTGTGTAAATAGGGAATCTGTTAATTTGATAAGAGCAAGTCTTTGTGTTTTTAAAGATAAAATGGAAACTATAAAAGTTTCTGGAACATTAAAATCCTTGAGAAAAACTTTATAAATCCCCCTAAATTAAATAATTTATTAAAAAATAAAAAAGATTATATTAATCTTCTATAAAAAAATGCCACTAGAAATGCAAAATCAAGCAATGGGTTATGACAGAGCAGCTACAATGTTTTCTCCTGAAGGACATTTATTACAAGTAGAGTATGCTGAAAAAACAGTTAGATTAGGAAGTTCAAGCATTGGTATGGTTTGTTCTGACGGGGTTTTTATAATAGCTGATAAAAGAATAAGAGACAAATTAATTGTGGAAGATTCTGCAAGCAAAATTCAAGAAATAGATGAACACATAATTACAAGCACAGCAGGAATAACTTCTGATGCAAGAGTATTAGTTGAAAAAGCTCAAGTTTTATGTCAACAACATAGAATGACTTATGATTCTCCAATTGAACCTGAATCAGTTATAAAAGAAATTGCAAATACAAAACAACAATTCACTCAATATGGAGGTGCAAGACCTTTTGGAGTTTCTTTAATGTTAGCAGGAATAAACAACAATAAACCAAAACTTTATGTTAGTGATATTACTGGAAATTATTTTTCTTATTATTCTAATGCAATAGGTGAAAACGATGATAAAATAAGAGTAAAATTAAGAGAAAAATACAAAAAAACATCAAATATAAAAGAAGGTGTTAAAATAGCATTAAATATTTTCAAAGAAATAAAAGAAAATTTCCAAATAGAAGGATTTGAATTATGTTATATAAAATCAGATGAAAAAAAACTTAAAAGATTAGAAGGAAAGGAGATTGAAAAATTATAAAATGACACAAACAATAGCGAGGATAAAAAAAGCTGGAAAACATTTTGAGATTTTAGTTGATTTAGATGAAGCTATGAAATTCAAAAAAGGGCAAACAGATTCTATTGAAGCTCAAGGAGATAGGGTTTTTACTGACTCTAAAAAAGGAGAAACACCCCCTCAAGCATCTTTAGAAGAAGCATTTGGAACTACAGATGTTAATGAAATTGCAAAAGAAATTGTAAAAAAAGGAGAAGTTCAGGAAACACAAGATTATAGAGACGAAGAAAGAGAAAAGAAAAAGAAACAAGTTGTAGATTTTCTTGTTAAAAATGCAATTGACCCTAAAACAGGAAACCCTCACACTCCTGAAAGAATAAAGGGAGCAATAGATGAAATTAATGCTAATATAAAAAATTCCCCTGTAGAAAACCAAATTAGTGAAATTGTTGAACAATTAAAAGAAATAATTCCAATAAAAATTGAAACTAAAAAGATAAAAATTAATATTCCTGCTATTCAAACTGGAAAAGCTTATGGAGTTATTAGTGATTATAAAGTTCAAGAAGAATGGCAAAATGATGGAAGTTTAGATGTTATTGTTGAAGTTCCCTCGGGAATTATAATTGATTTCTATGATAAACTAAATTCTGTGACACATGGAAGTGCTACAACTGAAGAAATTAAAGAATAAGCTTTTTAAAGGGTAGAAAATTAAACAATATATAAAATGACAGAAAAAAGAAAAACAGTAATTCCTGGAGAGATTATTTCTTCTGAAGATGGAAAACTCCCTGGAGATGGAACTGAAAAAAGAGAAAAAGGAATTGTTGCTATAAGATATGGATTAGCTGATGAAACTAATGGATTAATTAAAGTTATACCTCTTTCTGGAGTATATCTTCCTAGAGGGGGGAATATGGTTATTGGAAAAGTAGAAGCATTAACTTCTGGGGGCTGGGCTTTAGACATTGGAACAGCACAAAATGCATTTTTACCCTTAACAGAAGTTCCTATGTATGTTAATAGAAATGCTCTTGAAGAAGTAATGGATTTAGGAGATATGGCTGTTCTTAAAATAACTGAGGTTCAAAGAAATGGAATTACAGTTACATTCAAGGTAAGACAAGCAGGAAAAATAAATAAGGGAATTGTCTTTAAAATAAATCCTTATAGAGTTCCAAGAGTAATTGGAAAAGAAGGAAGCATGATAAATTTAATAAAAAACAGAACAGGTTGTAGAATGACAGTAGGACAAAATGGATTTGTTTGGATTAAAGCAGATTCAATAGAAAAAGAATTAATTGCTAGACAAGCTGTAGAAAATATTGCAAACAAACCAAATATAGAAGGGTTAACAGAAGAAATGGAAAAATGGTTTGAAGAAAAAGGACTTAAAGAAGAAAAAATTCAAGAAAAAGAAGAATTAGAAGAAAATAAATCAGAGGAAAAAGAAGAATGAGTGAATTTAAAAGACCAGATGGAAGAAAAATAGAAGAAATAAGACCTATGGAAGCTGAAGTGGGAATTGTTCCTAATGCAGACGGTAGTGCTATGTTTAAATTTGGAAAAACAATTGCAATTGCTTCTGTTTATGGACCTAAAAAAATGCATCCTCAACATGCTCAAGATCCTCAAAGAGCAGTATTAAGATGTAATTATGATTTGTTAAGTTTTTCTGTTCCAGACAGAAAAAGACCAGGACCTTCAAGAAGAAGCACTGAAATAAGTAAGATTACTGAATGGGCTTTATTACCTTCAGTTATGGTTGAAAAGTATCCTGGAACAGTTATTGATGTTCATATTAAAATATTACAAGCAAACGCATCAACAAGATGTGCTGGAATAAATGCTGCTGCAATGGCTTTAGCTCATGCAGGTGTAATGATGAATGATATTGTATCAAGTGTTTCAATTGGAAAATTAGATAAACAATTAGTTGTTGATGTTAATAAAGATGAAGAAGATTGGGAAGAAGGAGAAGGAGCTACTGATATCCCTATAACTGTTACAAGCGAAGGAGATGTTAGTCATTTACAATTAGATGGTAAAATCTCTTCAAAACAATTAATGGAATCTATTGAAATGGCAAAAAAAGCTGGAAAAGAAATTTATGAAATTCAAAAAAAAGCATTAAAAGAAATAAATATGGAGAAATAAAATGGACTTAGGAATTGAAGAAACACCAAAAACAACTGGAGAAAGAATAAAAGAATATTTAAAAGAAAATAAAAGATTTGATGGAAGAAAAAAAGACGAATATAGAGAATTGAAAATAGAAACAGGTATTTCTGAAAATGCAGAAGGTTCTGCAAAAGTTAAAATTGGAAAAACAGAAGTTATTGCTGGAATAAAAATGAAAATTGGGGAACCATATCCAGATGCTCCAGATGTAGGAAACTTAATGGTTTCTGCAGAATTACTTCCTTTAAGTTCTCCAAGATATGAAAATGGACCTCCAAAATTCCCTGCAATTGAATTAGGAAGGATAATAGATAGAGGAATTAGGGAAAGTGGATATATTGATGTAAAAGGACTATGTCTTAAAGAAGGAGAAAAGGTTTGGACTGTTTTTGTAGATATTGTTTCAATAAATGACGACGGTAATCTTCTTGATGCTGCTGGAATTGCTGCAGTTTCTGCATTAAAAACAGCAAAAATACCAGAATATAATGAAGAAGAAAATAAAGTTGAATATGAAAAACCAACTGAAAAAAGACTTCCAGTAGCTGAAAAAGCACCTATCCCAATAACAATACATAAAATTGGAGAGAGTTTGATTATAGACCCTACAAAAGAAGAAGAAGATTTAAGTGATACAAGATTAACTGTTGGAAGTGTAGAGGGAATTATTTCTTCTGTTCAAAAAGGTGGAGAAAAATGTTTAAGCAGTGAAGAAATTAAGGAAGCTTTAGAAATGGTTGAAAAAATTGAAAAAGAAATAAGTTCAAAAATAAATAAATCTCTAAAATAAAATGCCAGAAAATAAGTTTTCAAAATACGAAACTGCAAGAATTCTTGGAGCAAGGGCTTTACAAATAGCAATGAATGCTCCATTATTAATAAAGATTTCAGAAGAAGACTTAGAAAGAATAAAATATGATGCCCTAAAAATTGCTGAAATAGAATTTGAATCAAATGCTCTTCCAATTAGTGTTAATAAACCTCTTCCAAAAAAAGAAGAAGATGAAGAATTAAAAAGAGAAAAAAGTAAAGAAATAAAAGACGAAGAGCTTGTGAAAAAAGAAGCTGAAGAAGAAAAAGAAATTATGGAAGAAGGAGAAATTATGGCAATGTCTAATCCTGAAGAAGAAAAAGAAGAAACTGAAAATCCGAAAGAACAAGAAACTCAAAACCAAGAAACTCAATAGATTTTTTTAACTAAAAGATAATACTTTTAAACTCCTCAACATTATTTATAATATGGTCATTGTAAAAAAAGTAGGTGCAAAAAAAATAAAAGATTCTAGAGGAGATGATACTATTGAAGTTAAAATAAAAACTGATAAAGGTAAAACTTTTTTTGCTTCTTCCCCTCAAGGAAAATCTACAGGAAAACATGAAGTCAAACTATACAAAAAAACAATTGAGGACGATATTAAAACCATAAAAAAAATATCAGATTATTTTTCTGAAGAAATTATTGAAAATTTTGATGATTTAAAAAGAATTGAAGATATTGCAAAAGGGAATCTTGGGGGAAATTCTATTCTTGCCTTAGAATATGCTGTATTAAAAGCTCTTGCAGATAAAAAAAAGAAACAAATTTGGGAAATAGTATATGAATCTAACAAGAACAAAACAAAAAAATTTCCTCGTTTAGTAGGCAATTGTGTTGGAGGAGGAACTCATTCAGAAGAATTAAATGGGAAAAAACCTGATTTTCAAGAATTTTTATTAATTCCTAATTTAAAAAATGTTGAAAAATCCCATACAGAAATCAAAAATGCAAAAGAAAAAATTAAATATTATCTAAAAGAAAAAGACAAAAACTTTGAAGAAACTAAAAATGATGAAAATGCTTGGAAAACATCTTTAAATGAAAAAGAAGTTTTGGAAATTCTAAGAAAAACAAAAATTTCTTGTGGTTTAGATATTGCTGCTTCTGGATTTTATAAAAGAAAAAAATATATTTATAACAATCCTATGTTAAAAAGAACACCTGAAGAACAATTAGGTTACTTGAATAATATAATTAAAAATTTTAATATTTTTTATATTGAAGATCCTTTTGACGAAGAAGATTTTGAAAATTTTGCGAAAATTCTAGAAAAAAATCCTAAAAGTTTAATTGTTGGAGATGATTTAACTGTTACTAATTCTAAAAGATTAAAAAAAGCAATTGAAAAAAAGAGTATTAATGCCTTAATTGTAAAACCCAATCAATGCGGTTCTCTTTTAGAAGTTAAAGAAGTTTGTGATTTAGCTAAAAAAAATGAAATAAAAACAGTCTTTTCCCATAGAAGCGGGGAAACAGAAGAAACAGCCCTAGCAGATTTAGCATTTGGATTTCAAGCTGATTTTTTTAAATGTGGAACAGAAGGAGATGCAAGAATTAAAAAAATTAAAAGATTAATTGAGATTGAAGAAAGCTTAAAAGAATAGTATAGAAAAGCTTTAAAAACTAAATTTTCTCTAAATTCTTATAGAATTTAATAAAATGACAGAAAAAAAAGCAAACAAAAAAACTGAAGAAAAGGAAGAAGTTAAAGAAGAAGCTTCTGAAGAACAAGCAGAAAAAGAATCTACTGATAAAGAAACTGCTAAAGAATTAGAAGAAAAAAAGAAAAAATTATTAGAAAAAGCAAAACAACTTTCTGAAAAATTTGATACTTCGCCTGAAACTGAAGAATTAAAAGAACAAGTTAAAGCTAAGAAAAAATCAGATATGCTTGTTCCTTTAGAAGAATATGTTAAAGCAGGTATTTATTTAGGGGTTAGAGCTGTAACACCAAAAATGAGACAATATGTTTACAGAAGAAGGGCTGATGGCTTAGCTATTTTTAATACAGATACAATTGATGAAAAATTAAAAGAAGCAACAGAATATCTTGCTCAATATGATCCTGAAGATATCATTGTTGTTTGTAAAAGAGAGGCTGGATGGAAAGCAATTGAAATGTTTTCTAAAATTACAGGAATAAGAGCATTTACAAAAAAATATCCTCCAGGAATTTTAACAAATCCTTCTTTACCTGATTTTTTTGAAAATAAATTAACATTAGTTACAGATGCTTGGATAGATAAAAATGCATTAAATGACACATTAATTGTTAGAAAAAATGTTCTAATGATTTGTGATACAAATAATTTTGGAAAAGGTGCAGACAAAATAATAATTGGAAATAATAAAAGTGGTAAAAGTATTGGATTAATTTATTATATTTTAACAAGAGAATATTGTAAAGCAAAAGGTTTAGACACCAATCAAATTCCAGATTTAGAATGGTGGACTGGTGAAAGAGAATAAATATTTTAAAACAATTTTTCTTTAATTTTAAATGAAAAAAATAATTAATTCAACTCTTGCTTTTATATTGTTTGTTTTGTTAATTGGAACTGCTTTTCAAACAAGCACTCTTTTTGGAATAATGTTTATAGTTGGTTTTTTTATCTCTGTATTTAATAGAAGTATTGAGAAAAAACCTCTTTTACCTTTATTTATTTTTATTGGTGGGTTAATAATTAGATATGCTCTTGGATTTTTTCTTCCTGAAGTTATTAATTCA
>CAZGCP010000022.1:0-7097 GCA_964524525.1 Candidatus Woesearchaeota archaeon | reverse complement strand
TAAATTTTCCTTCTGGAAAAACTGAATTAAAAAACAAATTTTTATTATATCTAATAGAAACAGAATAAGCATTACTTTCATTTATATTGAAATTAATTTTTTTATCTCTATCTAATTCCAAAAAATCATTTTTTGAAAGATAAACTTCAACTTTACAAGGATTTGTATTTTTAATTTCATATTCCATTAAAAATCAAATTATTAACCCTTAATAAAGATTTTTATTATTAAAAATAGTCAACTGGAAAAAGGACTACTTTTTCTTCATCAATTCCTTTATCAAAAATTATTTTTTTATTATCAATTAAATTTTCCAAAGAATTATTTCCAAGTTTTATATCAACCATATTTGATTTAATTTTAAAAAAATCAAAATTAACCAAAATTTTTTCATTTAAATTAAAATCATAACTTAACCTAAAATATAGTTGTTTTAAACCATCCCCTAAATTCTCTATTTTATTAAAATAAGAATCCTTTTTTAAATTCAAAATTTCTTTATCTGTTTCAAAATAAATTCCAATTTCTTTTTTAGAATTAATAAATGATTTCATGTTAACAGAATATTTCTCCTAAATTTTATTATTTAATGGCTTTATTAAAATCTTTTTCAACCTTATCTAAATCTTTTGTTATAGCAGAGATAGCATCATTTACTGCTTTTTTAGCTGTTTTACCTTTAGTTCTTACAGCCATAATAGGACTTTCTGTTGGATGAACTCTTTTCCATGCAGCAAACTCAACACTAGAATCTTTATTTAAATAAACTCTTAATATCTCCACAAGTGTAAGATTATTTAATTCAAATTCAACATCATTCTTTTCTTCTTTTAAAAAATTAATTTCCATAATAATTAACAAGAAAAACCATTTATAAAACTTATGCTAATCCAAATCTTCTAATTCAAACTCTTGTGAAAATCTAATTGAATCCTCTCCAGTTTCTCCTTTATCCAAACTAACTTGATTTTTATTATCCTCGTCTTTTTCAGAACCTTCACTAATCTTTCTTAAATCAGAAATAGTTGTTTCCTTGTCTTCTTTATTTGTTTTATCATTCAAAGGCATTTTTCTTTCTTTGAAAAAATAAACTCCAAAATAAGATTCAAGCTTTTCAACTAATCTTTCGTAATCTCTCGGAAGAAAACCTTTCTCAAGCATATCTAAAGCTGATATAGATTCTCCAATTTCCTTGGCTAATTTCTCTTTTGTAATCTTATCTTTTCTTCTGGCCATCATTATTGCCCAATTATAATTATCAATTAACTTTTTTGGAGAAATTCTTTCTTTAACTCTTTTTTCATAACCTTCCTGCTTTCTTTTCATATTCTGTTCAACAATTTCCCTTAAACTAACATCTTGCTTTCTCATAGCTCTCACACTCTCAGCACTAAGCCCCTTAGGAGAGGTATCCCCATCCTTTTTGACCCCAGACATATTAGAAAGCTTTTCATAAACACTTTGTCTTCTTTGTGATTCCTCTAATTGAGAATCAGTGGGTTTCTTTAATAAAGGAATATCTTCTTCAATATAGCACCTTTTACAAACTTTAACCAAACCTTCTTTTGAAATTGCATCTAATAATTCAGTTTCATTCTCTGTTTTTTCACATTTAAAGCAATAATTCATATAAGAACAAGTTTTTTACCTTTTTTTAAGATTTCTATACTCTAGAAGATGTATTATTCAAAAAACTTTCCATAATCTCCACATCACTAAAATCATCAACAAGATATTTTTCATTTATTATTACTAAAGGTGTAGAAGTAACATTATACTTATTTTTTAATTTTTCTACAAGATCAACATAAGAATTTACATCAAAAGAATAAACATAAACATTTTCATTATTATTTCTAACATATGAAACCAATTTTCCTGCATTTTCACTTGCATCTAAACTATTCTCATCATTAGAATAAAAGAAAAAAATAAAATCATGACTAAGATTACAATCTTTATCCATTTTTTTTACAAAATTAAAATGTGAAAGTTCTAATAAATAATAATACCTTTTTCTTTCTTTAACATATTTATCATTTTTTCCAAATTTTTTTTCAAATTGAGATATCATTTGTCCTTGGAAATCTAATGCCTCTCCTATTTCATCCAAATAAGCAGTATCGCAATGTTTATCTTCAAATAAATCATACTGAATCATATTTGAATAAAAACCATAATAAATTTTTTCTTGTAAAATAGATGTTCTTTGAAATTCCCATGAACTAATTGAATGTGAAATCAAAAATCCCAATCCAAATAAAAAAATTGCTATTAATAAAGCATAAAGGTATCTTCTCGGACTATCAAATTTTCTTTTCATTTTAATATTTAGATTATTTATTTTATATATTTATCTCCAATTTATTTTTTTCTTGAAAAAAATCTTCAAAAACGAAAGAGTCCACCAATAACAAAACAAAGGACCAAATATCAACAAGAAAATAATTGTATTTCTTTTCAAATGTTTTATTTTATCAGTATTTCTTGAAACCCATGTCAAATATCCAAATACAATTATCATTGAAAAAATTACAAAAATAACAATAGGAGTAGAAAGAAATTCAAATAAAAATGATTCAATTCCAAATAAAGAATAATTAATACTTCCAAGTATATTAAAATTTATACTATTTAAAAAAGAAAAATAATATATAGCATCTCCTATTGACTTAATTAACATAGCAAAAGTAATAAATATACAAAATGAAATTGTAATCCATCCTATAGGCATGACTAATAAACCTAAATCTCCAAAATTTCTACTAACCATGTTACGATAATCCCAGAAATTTTTAATCAAACCAGTATACCACCTAACCCTTTGTTTTTTCAAAGTTTTAAAATTAGGGGGGCCAGTTGTATGTATCACAGCGTCATGAGCATTTTCAGTCTTATATCCTTTAGATTGGATTCTCAAAGCCAATTCCATGTCCTCAGTTATATTCCCAACATCATATCCTCCATACTTATCAAAAAAACTTTTTCTATAAACAGTGAAAGCACCTGGAGCAATATAAATAGCATTTAAAGTAGCAAAAACCTTTCTTAAAAAAACACCTAAAACATATTCAATTTGTTGCACTCTCCTCATAATAGTATTTGGATTGTCTATAAGCATAGCAGGGGTTACAGACATAACTTCATCGTCTTTAAAATATCTAACCATTTTCCTCATAGCCTTTTTATCAACAATTGTATCAGCATCCATACTAAATATAACCTCTCCTTTAGCATACCCTATTCCCAAATTCAAAGCAGTTGCTTTACCCCCATTGTTTTTTGTAAAAACCCTAACTCTATCATCTTTTTCATATTTCTTAGCAATCTCATATGTTTTGTCAGTACTTCCATCATCAACAAAAATAACTTCAAAAGAAGGATAATCTGAATTTAGGATAGAATTCATTGTTCTTTCCACAGATTTTTCTTCATTCCATGCAGGAATTATAACTGAAGCCAAAGGTAACTCAGAATCTTTTAAGAGAGGCCTGTTTCTTTTAAAAGAAGAAATAAAAGTTAAAATATAAAACCCTACAGTAAAAAAACCAATAAATACAGAAACATAAATAATTGTTCTCAAAACATCTCCCATTTTAAAAAATATCAATCAATATTTAAAAGCATTACTCTGTTCCCAATTTAATTTCATTTTCAGAATTTTTATTTTCATTATCCTCCTTCACAGGATTTTCAGAATATTCTAGATTAAAATAATCATAAAATTCATCACTCAAACTTAATTCATGAGTATGCCCTTGTTTCTTTTTTACTACTAAACCCAAATCTGCAAATTTCTTTATATGGTCATAAGCTTTATTACCTCTTATTTTTATTATAACAGATTGTTTTATTGGCTGTTTATAGGCAATTATTGCAAGGGTTCCTTGTTCTGCTTTTGAAAATTCAGCAGAACCTGTTGCTAATTTATTTATTAAATAAGAATAATCTGGTTTAACATCCATTTTCCACATCCCATTTTTTTCTACAATTTCTAAAGCAGAATTCTCTTTTGAATATCTTTTATTTAATTTTTCAATAAGTTCATTTATTACTAAGGGATTTAAATCAGTATAAGTTATTAAGTCCTGCATATTCAAAAATCTAGCTGAAACAAATAAAACAGCTTCAAGAATTTTCATATTTTCTAATTCTTTTAATCTATCTATTTCCTCTATCGTCTTTCTTGTAGGACCAGCCTCTTTTCCTTCCATAAATAAATTACACTTCAAGAGATTTTAAAGTTTTTGAATCAAACTTATTCAATCTTAAATCTTAAAACAGCTCCAATACCTGAAAGATTCTTAAATTGCTGTCCTTCTTCTGTGTCTTCGGAAATTATTTCAATTTCAGAATTAATTTCTTCTGCTTTTCTCTTTAATTCTTTTGCTGTTTTTTTATCATAATCTTTTGTAAGCAAAAGAGTTTCAACTGCTCCATATTGCAAAGCCTTCTTAATTCCCTCTTCAGTATAAAAAGCCATATCTGGATTTTGTCCCAAAGTCTCAAAGAATTTTTCTAATACTTTTTTTTCATGAACTATTTCTTGATTCTCTAATGTATCTTGAGATTTCTGAACCAACTCTTTTAAACCAGATTCATCACTTCCCCCTATATCTCTAACAGCAATAACTTTTTCTCCTAATTGAGTTTGCAAATATTCTCCATCAACAAATTCATCTTTTGTAGGAATAGGGCCTCCAATTAAGAGGCCTTTTAAATTAGTCATCTCAAAAAAATTCTTTTTCATTTGTTCTGCAATTCTTTTGTAAAAATCCCTAGTCAACCCCTCTGTAATTCTATGAAATCTTTGAGAAGATTGCCCTCCAGCTCTAACTTTTGAAGGAATTCCTGAATTCATTTTATCCAAAATCTCAATTCTTTTTCCATCTAAAATACCTATTGTTGCTTCTTTTCTATCCATAACTAATAAACCATAAACTTCATCAGATTCCAACATCTCTTCAAGAGGATCTAAAACAAATTCCTTATCACACCTATATAATCTTGTTTTTAATGGCTGTGGGGGCTCAATATCCCAAAGCTGAACATCTACATCTCCCTCTGTCTTTGAAACATTACCACAAAAAATAGCCAAACCATTATCAGGAGTTTTTTTCATTTCCTTAAGATGCCTAACTATTTTTTCCAAAGCTTCTATAACATTTTTCCTTGTAGCAGTAGATTTAATATTTTTTGCAGTAGATTTTTCAGCTTCTAATTGTTTTTGAACAGAATTAACATCATACCCTTCTGAAATATAAACAGTAATCAATTCTGTATGGTTTCCTTTAATTGAATCTAACTCTTCTACTAATTCTTCCAATTCATATCTACTTATTGCCATAATCTAAAAAAACATCCATGGTTTATAAAATTGAGGGATTAATAAAATTATTACCTCAACTCAAACTTCTCCAAAATCTTATGTTCAGCTCCTCCTGGTTTTAATTCAGAGGACATTAAACAAAACTCTTTAACAGGAAAATAAATTTCAGGAATTTTAATGCTCTTTAGTTTATTTAAAAAATCTTTTTTACTTTGTCTTCCAGTGTTCTTAATTCTTGCAATAGTCAGATGACTCATAAATCTTTTTTCTTTTTCAAATTCTTTGAAATTTTCTGAAATAATTCTGTCTATTTTTTCTTGTAATTCTTCTATTCCAGTTAAACGCAACCAAATAATTTTAATAAAATCAGGAGAAAAAACCCCAATATCTTTAACTTCTGCTTGAAAACAAGGGCATTTAATTTCTCTTAAAACCTTTTTAATCTCTTCTATTTTCTCATTAGAAATTTCTCCTAAAAATTTCAAAGTTAAATGTAAATTTTCTTTTTCTGTTTTCTTTCCTTTAAACTCAGGAAGTTTTTCTTGTATCTCTTGAATTTTCCCTACAACTTCTTTAGGAATATTTATAGAAATAAAACACCTTGTTTTTTCTTCAGACATTTTAAATCAATTCACTTAAAATTTTAGCACCTAATTTTATTGTTAAATTTTCTTTATCCTTATCAGGATTTATTTCAACTAAATCCATTGCTTTAAAATTCTTCATATTTTTTATTCTTTGTATTAAATAAATCCCTTGTCTACTTGTTAAACCTCCTACTTCCATATAGCCAGTTCCTGGAGCAAAAACAGGGTCTATTATATCAATATCAAATGAAACATACAATTCCTTTCCCTGAGCAAATTCCATAATAAAATCACAAGTTTCTTCAATATCAGTAATAAAAGAATTTATATTAAAACATTGAATTCCTTGTTCCTTAATAAATTCATTTTCTTTAATATCAGAATTCCTAACACCAATAACTAAAATATTGTCAATTGGAAAGCCCTCTTCAATTAATCCTCTCAACCACTCCTCATGTGTTGGAATATTCTTATTTCCTAAAGGAACAGGCATTAAATCTGGATGAGCATCAAAAACAATTAAACAAGGTTGCTTGTCTTTAGAAATACATTTTTCAAAAAAAGCTTTTGTTATAGGGTAACTTATTGAATGATCTCCTCCCAGAAAAAAATTAAAATCATTTTCTTCAAGATATTTTAAAGAATCTTGATAGATTTTCTCATTTGATTCTTCAACATTATTTACATCACAACTAATTTCACTAATATTTAAAGATTCAAAATTAATTTCTTTTTTTTGTTCATTAGAATAAAAACCACTTTTCAAACTATCTAAGATTTTTTCAGGGGCTTTTTCACATCCTTTGGTATTATTTAAACCATTAATATTTGGAACTTTTATTATATTCATAAACTAAATAAAAAATTAATGTTTTTAAGATTATTTATAAAAGTTTCCATAAAATAAATAAAAACATTTTAAAACAAAAACAAATATAACTAAATATGAAACAAGGAATAATAATTTTAAAAAATCCCATAGAAGAATTATACAAAAAAGCAAAAGAATTTTCAAAAGAAATAAATCCTCAAGAATATTGGAAAATACCCATTGAAAAAGATTCAGGAATAGATTATGAAAAAATAGCAAAAAAAGGTGCAAAAGAAAAAATAGGTAATTTGGAAAATAAAATTAACTTGGCAATTATTGAAAGAGAATCATCAGTTTTGGAAGAACAAAA
>CAZGCP010000021.1:7522-7843 GCA_964524525.1 Candidatus Woesearchaeota archaeon | reverse complement strand
CTGTGTCATTGAGATATAAATATGTGTCTTCTTTATCAATTTCTCTGACGATATTTTTTATTCTCATTAAAAAATCAAAAGAATTTTTCTTATTTATTGTTTTAAAGGCAGTTTGTCTTGCTATTGTTATTTCTCCAAGTTTTTCTTGAAAACCCGAACCAATATATTTAAACTTATTATATTTCTTTTCAGAAATAATCTTCTTTATTTTCTTTGAAACTTTTTTTAAAATACTTTTTTGTTTTTTTGAAATTTTTTGTTTTATTTTTTTTCCTTTAAAATAAATTTCTCTTCCTTTTGAACCAGCATAAATAAAATTAT
>CAZGCP010000021.1:0-7512 GCA_964524525.1 Candidatus Woesearchaeota archaeon | reverse complement strand
TAAGGGGGCAGAACTCATAATAATTCCTTGTTTTGTTTTTTTATTCAAGAATCTCAAAAGAAAAAAGGAATTGTAAACTGATTGCACACTAGAAAGATATCTCCCACAATAATTACTTATTGTCCCATCCCTATCAGTAATAAAAAAATTGAATTTTGTTTTTTTTAATTTTGAAACAATTTTTTTATTTTCTTTTTCAAAGTATTTATTTGATTTTTTAATGTAATCTATTAAAGCATTTTCTCCTTTTTCTAAAAAAATTATGTCTTTTTCTAATTCATTTAATTCATATTTTAAACAAACTAAAATTTTTTCTCCCTTATGTTCTAAGATATATTTATCTTTTTTTGAGCTTTTTGGGACACTCTTTAAAACAGAATAAAAATATTTTAATTTAAGAATATTTTTTTTAGAAACCCTATCTTGCAAATATTCCTTTATTAACTTGTTTTTTATTTTCCTCAAACTACCTATTATAGAATAAAATTCTTTTAATGTTCTCACCTCTCTTTTCATAAAATTAAATCGAAACTAATTTTTAAATATGTTTGGATTGTGTTCTTTTCTATGATAATAATTAATAATTATTCTATCACATAAAAACTTTTAAACAAAATATTATTAAAATATTTATGAAAAATAAAAAAAATCTTTTAGGTGCTGGATTAATTCTTTTAGGGAGTTTGGGTTTATTTAATAAAAGTTATGCGCAAAATTCTCCAAAAATAGATTCTTCAAAATATATATTATATGGGAAAAATATTGATTCAATTACAAACATAATATATTGTAGTGAAAATGGAACCACTATAAAAGAAAAATATCTCAAGAGCAACAAGGGACTATATAAATTAAAAAATAAGACCAAATATCCCTCATTAGATAATAAAATTGAAGAAACTTTTAATATTATGGTTAAGATGTCAAAAGATGATTGGGATAATCCAGGGGAATATGTTTATAAAAATGGATTCTTAATTAGGAAAAAAATAAAAGATTAAATGTTTCTATTCTCACAATTAATAAAAATATAAAATCACTCAAAGATCCTATTTATTTATAAAATCTTTAATTATTTCTTTGTTTCTAATTTCTGGGTGAAATAAGGTCCCATAAATTTCTTTTGTTTTATGTTTTATTGCTGTAGGTATTTTTGAATTTGTAAATTCCTCAAATTCTTTTGAATGTACTGCGTAATTATTGTGTAAATGATAAACCTTTTTTTCTGAATTTTTTTTAATTCCTAGAAAGTTTTTTGTAAATTTTTCCTTGTAAAATCCAATTTCTGTTTTTTGTTTTAGTTTTCCTTTATGAATCAAAGAAATAATTTGCATCCCCGCACAAATCCCTAAAAGAGGTTTTTTATAATTCTTTATCCAATCGAATTTGTTTGTGTTTTTTATAAATTCATTATCCTGTAAAGAAGTTCCAGTAATAATTATGCTGTTAAAAGAAATTATATCTTTTCTAGAAATTTCAGAATAATGCACTGTCTTAAATAATTTTTTATTCTCTTCAAGTATTTTTTCAATAGGTTTTACAAATTCCAAATCATGTAAAGATTCTTTATTTGTTTTTATAATTAAAATCATTCAATCTCTATCTCCCTTCTCCAAGAATATTCTCCTTCTTTTGAATCTTTAAAAGAACTTACTCTTAGTTCTTTTTTAAACAGGGGGCAATTTAAAACAAAAGTTTCAAATTCTCCTCCTTCTCCTGCAGGATGTATTTGGTATTCTTCTTTTAATTCTTTTACTTCATTAATAAAATTTTTATCTATTTCTTTTCCTAACCAAGATTTATCTAAGGGGAAAGCAAAAACTCCAGTGATAATAACTTTAAAATTGTTTGAAACAAGTTCCTTCAAATATTCTATTTCGCTCTTTTTCCACAAGGGATTGAAAACTTCTAAATCAAGTTCATTACATATTTTCTGAATTCTTGAAGCTTGATAAACTGATTCTATTGCTCCGGTAACAATTCCTTCAATATTATATTTTTCTTTAGCTTTTTTTATTCCTTCTTCCAAGTCTTGCAATTCTATTTCTTTTTCTCCACTTGTTTTTTGAATTATTAAAGGTAAATTCATTGCTTGAGATTGTTTTATTGTTTTTTCTATACTCGGAGTGTGAAACATATATGAATCTTTATTTTCAGAAAAAATTGAGACATTACAAACTAGTTCATTTCCTTTTTCTTTGGCTAAGTAACCTGCATAAACAGAATCTTTCCCTCCAGATAAAAGTAATGCTAATTTCATAAATTAAAGAAAATATCAGTGTTTTTTAATATTTCTTTAAAAGGTTTATTATCTCTAGGTAATAAAAAAGAGTTTTAAAGAAATACCTCTGAAATCCTAATGAAAAAATTAATAATTCCTAAAAACGCTTATATAAAATTCGGAAAAATCAATAAGGAATTCGTTGATGCAACTATTTTTTATATAATTAGTAATTTTCACGGAAAATATAGTTTTACTAGTGGAAAAAATATTAAAATTCCAAAAGACAATGAGATAATCTCTGTATTAGCAAAAAAATATAAAGAATATTATGTTCAATTAATTGAGAAAGAAGACAAGGTAAACGCTAATTTATATGATTTTGAAAATAGGTCCTTTTGAAGATTACTGGAGATATAAAAAAGGAGAAATAGAAAATCTTCAATTAGAGAATTTGTTAAAGTACAATCTTGAAAGACTTATTTCTAAATAGATTCTTCTTCCTCTTCTTTTTTTAAATCTTCAAAAGGATCTCCTTTATGTTCCCAAAACTTTTTTTTATCCCAAATATAAATTTCCTCGAAATGTTTTTCTTGATGGAGCCAAATTTTTTTTTGGTTTTCTAATTGAAGTAGTGGGGAAAAAGAATTAAGCTTATTTTCTTTATTTATTTTTATAAAATGAGAATAAGGAATATTCTTTTCATTTTTAAAGTGATTCTTTAATTTGTTAAAAATATTATTTATTCTATCCTTAATGCTTGTCTTTTTTTTGGGAAGGGATATTCCTGCTTCACGAAGTGCATTTTTGTTCATTATTACTTTTTTTATCCTTCTATTTTCTGTATTTATTGCCTTATTAAGAGAGTTAATTAATTCATTTAATGTAACTTTTTTAACTCTAGGCATAGGACTTTTTGGAATCAGTTCAGGTATCTCTTCTTCTAACTCAATCCTTTCAAATTTAGAAGGATTAGAATCTTCTTTTTTTCCAAATAAAATATCGTCTATGCTTTTTATATATTTATTAAGTAAAAACTCAGATTTAATTCTTAATAATAATGAAGATGCTAAAAGAACTTTGCTTGAAACAAAAAAATCTGCTTCTTCCAAAACCCTTATTTTTTCAATATATTTATTTGCAAGAATTGTTAAATTAACATTCCAAGGATCTAATTGTTCTGTGTTAATTAAATCATAAATTATTTCTTGCCAACCTATTTCCCTATTAAATAGAATTCCATGAATTTCCTCTTGTGAAACAGAATTTTTTTCCTCTTTTTCCATTATTAGAATAAGTGTGTTAGGTTTTTATGGTTTTTGTGTCAGAATTTAAGTATCCTAGTATTTTCTCATAACAAAATAGTTGCTAATCCTAAAAATACAAGAAATCCGAAAACATCTGTTGCAGTTGTAATAAAAATTGTTGCTGAAGAAGCAGGATCTTTACCTAATTTTTCCATAATTAAAGGAACAATTGCTCCAAAAAAACCTGCTATTAAAAGATTAATAACCATTGCTAATCCAATTATTAATCCCAACATTGGATTTTTATTCCATAATATAGCTATAGATGCTACTAAAACCCCATTTATAACTCCATTTATTCCGCCTGCAAATATTTCATTAATAATAACTTTTTTACCTGTCTTAAGCTCAATTTCTTTTAAAGCTAATCCTCTAACAACTACTGCCAAGGTTTGTGTACCTGCGTTTCCTCCCATACCTGCCACTATTGGCATATATACAGCCAACAGAACAAATGCAGAAATTGTTTCTTGAAAGAGGCTTACAACAAATGCAGCAAAAAATGCTGTCGCAAGATTAACAATTAACCATTTGTACCTATACTTAACTTTTGTAAATGCAGAGTCTAAAACATTTTCCTCCTCACTAACCCCTGCGAATTCAAGAAGATTATTTGCTGGTCTTTTTTCTATTAATCTTAATACATCATCAGAATAAATAATTCCCATAATGCTTTCATTTTCATCCAGAACTACTACTTTGTTATGAGGATTTCTTCTAAAAAGGGAAATAACTTCGTCTTCCTCTTTATCATATTCAATAGAAGGAATTTTTTCAATATACTTGCGAATTTTTTCCTTTTTTTTGGCTATGGCCAGTGTGTGTGCAGGTACTTCTCCCTCCAAAAAACCATTTTCAACAGCAAGAACAACAGGGAATTTTCCTGTTCTTTTTTCATGTTTATGGATTATTTTAGAAAGTTGTTCAAATGAAGTATCTTTATTGATTTCAACATAATCTAAACTCATCAAACCTGCAGCAGTTTTAGGATCAAACTTAAACAAAAACTCTACTTTTTCCCTAATCTCTTTTTTCATTTTTCTCAAAAGTTTTTTACATCTTTTAGAAGAAATATTTTGCATTAAATCAGTTGCCTCATCAGGGTCCAAATAATCAAAAAGCCCTATTAGTTCTTTGTCACTTAACTTACTCATAATTTCTTGTTGAAGTCTTTTTGAAAAATTCAAAAGAATAAATCCTTGATTATTTACAGGTATCTCTCGGAAAATAGACATTCTCTTCTTTGGACAAGATAATATTTCGTGTACTAAATTGTTTTGTTTTTTCTTTCTTATCATATTTTCAAAAAGATATTTATTTCTTTTTATATTTATCCATTTCTAAATACTTTTCTTGTCAGAGATTATAAACATTCAAAAACTTAATTTAATACCCTTCATCTTTCAAAAATTAATTATTCTTTTAACTGTCTCTCCAATTTTTCCAGGCTTTATTTTTCCACCCTATTCAAAAACAAAATAATCTTCCCATTTTAATCAATATTATATCCTTGTTCTATATTTTTTATATCTTTTTTTTACTTTTTATTAAAAAAACAGAGTGCATGTGATGTAAATAATTTTTTTTTTGGACATTCAAAGGTTTTGAAAGGATAATCAAAAATTATCTAATCCAAATTATCTTTTTCCTTTCATTATGTTTAAGGGTTTTCTTATATCTCCTTTTTAAAAAGAATTAATTAATGAATTCATAAGTAGTAATTCTATGACACTACTTTTACATTATTTCTGCTTGTCATTCTAAAAGGGTAACATACCGAAAGATTTAAATAGTAGGAGATATTCAATATAATATCACCTCTTTTTCCCCAGGAGAGGCTCCAGGTCAACTTATTAGATGATCTGGAGAATCTCCCAGGGTTATAATCACATTACTCCAATATATATTTTAATAAAAAAATGATAGAAAAAACAAATAAATTAGAAAAAGAAACAGGTAAAAAAGTTATTGAAGCAATTGAAAATAAAAAACCAAGAAACGAGGTGTTAAATCTTTTTAAAAAATATTGTAACACAATAGATGGAAAAACAGACAATTCAATGTATTGCGCAATATATAATAAATTATCTGATTATTTCATTAAATAATTATTCTTTCTTTTCTTCTTTTGATTCTTCAAATTTTTTACCTTGGAATTCAGAATAATGACATTTTCCACAGTAAACTCTATCTTTTGCTTGCATCAAAAAAACTCCAGGTCCGCATCTTGGACATGTTTTTTCTCTTGTAATTTTATCTCCTTCTATTTTATATTTTGTATATTTCTTACTAGTAGGTTTGTTTTTATGTGATTTCTTTCCTTTTTTTACTACTTTTTTCTTTGCCATTTTTATTCTTTAATTTCTTCTTTAGATTCAGATTCTTTTTCACTTGGTTTATTTTCTTGTTCAGTAGGTTTTTCTTCTTGAGATTCTTTTTCCTCTGAAGTAGATTCTTTTTTTTCAGTTTCCTGAGGCTCTTTATTTTCTTCGGGGTTTTCAGATTGTGATTCTTCTGATTTTTCTTCTTTTTCAATCGGTTTTTTAGCTTCTTCAGCTTGTTTCTTTTCTTCTTCCTCTGCCTTCTTTTGTTCAGCTTTTTTCTTTTCTAATTCTATTTCTTTTTTCTTTTTATTTTCTACTTTATTCTTTTCTTCTTCTGAATTATAAACATTAACTTCAATATCAAATTCCTTTGTCCCAAATTTTCCTTTTATTCCTACAATTTTTATTGCTTCTTCTGAAACAGAATATTTTTTAGAAATTAAAGTTTTTATTTCTTGATAAGAGGGAGTATTATTCGAAGTTATAGAACCTTTTACTTCTTTTCTAGAAAAAAGGGGGTTTTCTTTTTCATTAATCAATTTAAATTCCATTTTAAATTAGTTTTTAATTGCAAAAGTTCCTTTTTCTTTTAGATTTAATTTTTGAGCTATTTCTGACTTTTCAGGATTTAAAACTTCTATTTTTCCCTTAAAATTTTCTGAATATTCTTTTGAACCACAGCTAGGACATACAGTTCCCTCATAAACTGTTCTGCATATTTTACAAGATCTTTCTTTTGATGCCATTATTTTTTACTCCCTTTAGCTGCTTTTTCTTCTGTCTTTGCAGCTTTTTCTGCTTCTTTTTTAACTTTTTCTTTATCCTCTTTTATCCAATCTAATTTTCCTAATCCCGGTTGTCTCATTGTTAATCCCATTTTAGGATCATCTCCCTTATGAGAAATTGCAACAATTCTAGCAAGGCACAAATCTCCTTGTTTTAATGTTCTTGAAGAGGCTTTCCCAGTTAAAATATTTGAATCACTAAAATTAACATAATCATCCATTGTTTGACTTATATGAATCATTCCTTTTAATGCACCCATATTTATGAAAGCTCCAAAATTAGTTATTTCTTCAATTTCTCCATAAACTAGTTCGTGAAGTTCAGGTTTCCAAACAAGAAGTCTAAATTTAGATTTATAATAAGCTGCACCATCTCCAGGAATTATTACTCCTTCACCCCCCTCAATAACTTCAATAACAGAAATAACTCTTCCTATTTCCTTATCATAATAGTCTCCATACATCTCTCTTAATTGCCTATCAACAGCCTCGATAGTAGGTAAACCGAATAATTTTGGCTCCACCCTTACATGATCTTCAATTTCCAATTCATAGAACATTTTAAAAATTTATAGAAAACACGGTTTTTAAAGCTTTTCTATGCATTTCTTCCTCTTTATAACAAAAATTTTTTCAATATCCTTTGTTAAATTTCTATCTAAAGAAGCAATAAAAATTTTAGGATTTTTCTTTAAATATTTCCTAATTCCTGCATCAACATAATTTTGCCCTAAATCAATTTCTTCAAAATCATTCTTTTTTAATATTTTTAATGATAAAGAGGCATCATCCCTAAAATATTTCTTTTTTCCTGATTTGGTAATTCTATCTAATTCTGCAATAACTTGTTTTGGGATTAAAATTTTATATCCTTC
>CAZGCP010000020.1:0-8013 GCA_964524525.1 Candidatus Woesearchaeota archaeon | reverse complement strand
AATTTACTTATTAAATTTGTTAATTCTTTTTTTGTAATATTTTTTCCAGAATAAAGAGATTGTTCAATTTCTTTAGAATATTCTTGAATTTTTTTGTCTTTTGTTTTTTTAGAAATTTCACTAAATGTTAAATCCTTTTTCAAACAATGAATTTCTTCTAAATATTCTTTAAATATTTTTGATAACTCTTCTAATTTTTTATTTTCTTCTTCTTTACTTTCTTTTATTTTTTTTAATTCTCCTGAATAATCTCTTTTTTTATCTTTTTTTATTTTTTTTAATTTTTTTTTCATTCGGATATTGTAATTATATAATGAGAGCGTAGTAATTACTAAAACTATTAAAATAATTATAGATAGTATATTGTTTTTTAATATTTCAATTAAATTCATTTTATTTACCCTTTTGTTATTTTTTAATGTTTTTTAGGCTTTTTATATTTTTTGAATGAGGGATTATTTTACCTCTATATCATAAATACAAAAACCGAAAGCTTTAAAAAAGCAAAGTCTTTTTAAAGTTTACGCTAAACATTTAAAAATAAATTCTTAAAAATGGCTGCTATAAAAAAATGTCCTGAATGCGGAAGTGTTAATTTAACATATGATTCTCAACTTGGAGAGGTAATTTGTAATGATTGCGGTTTGGTTGTGGAAGAAAAAATGGTTGATACAGGAATGGATCTTTCAGGTAAATTTGATAAATCTGAGAAAAAAGGGCGTGGAGGGGCTCCAATTTCAAGACAAAAATTTGATAAGGGTTTAACTACTAATGTCGGAGAGGTTTCTGATATTTATAAGCTTGATTCAAAAAGTTCTAGAAAATTTATGAGATTAAAGAAATGGCAAGAGAGAGTTTCTACTTCAATTGAAAGAAATTTAAGATTGGCTATGGCTGAATTAAGGGTTGTTGCTTCTTATTTGAATTTACCTAATGTTGTTAAAGACGAGGCTTCAAGAATTTATAACTATGTTTTGGAAAGAGGTATGGTTAGAGGAAGAAGCATGGAATCTGTGATTGCTGCTTGTCTTTATGCTGCTTGTAGGAGTTATAATATTCCAAGAACTTTAGATGAAATGGCAACTGCTTCAGATGTTGAAAGAAAAGAAATTGGTAGAACTTATAGATTTATAATAAGAAAATTAGGAATTAAAGTTAAACAATCTTCGCCCAAAGATTATGTTTCAAGATTTTCTTCTGTTTTAAATTTAAGTCCTAAAACACAAAACGAGGCTGTTAAAATATTAAAGAAGGCAGATGAAGTTGAACTGACTTCTGGTAGGGGTCCTGCTGGAATTGCTGCAGCTGCATTATATGTTGCTGCTTTAATGAATGATGAAAAAAAGACACAACGAGAAGTTGCAGATATTGCAGGAATAACAGAAGTTACAATAAGAAATAGATATAAAGAGTTAATAGAAAGATTAAAGTTAGAGGAAAAAATCAAAGAAAAAGAGAAGGAGCTTAGTAAAAAGAAGAAAGAAAAAAAAGAGGAATAGCTTTTTTTTCTATTCGTCCGTCTTTCCAATTACAGAAGCGGAAATCCAGACGAAAGTAAAAAAAGGAAGAGTAATTAACACAAAAAATTCTTTTAGAGGTTCGAATTTTTAGTTCGCCCGCTAAAATCAAAAAACAAAGTTTTTAGTTTACATGTATTTTTTAACAAAAATCCAAATGAATCAAAGATTTTATCAGAAGAAAGAGGAATAGGTTTTTCTTTTTTTTTCTATTCGCCTGTCTTTCCAATTACAGAAGCGGAAAAAGGATCCTGTGTTTTTAATTAGTTGTTACTTTTAGATATTTAATTTTATAAATAGTAAGAACTATGCTTAAATATAAAAATGAAAAAAAATAAACTAAAAAATATTTTAAGAGCAGGAATTATTAGTTTGCTTTTTGTTTTTGGAAATCCAAGTAATCAAGTTAAAGCTCAAGATAATTACACTTCTAAATACAATACTATTGGACATGAGGCGATTAGAATTTATAATGGAGAAGAGAGTCAGAGATATTTGGATAATCTTATTGATTCTACTAGTTTTCTTTTTACCAAAAAAAATTTTTCAGAAAGAGAGGGAAGAAATTTAATGATAAAGATAGATTCAATATTAGATAAAAATTTTAAATATTTTAATGAGTCTTCTACACATTGTTTGGATAAGTCATTGGGATATTTGGCAATTGCAAGGAAAAACAACCTTCCATTAGAAATAGTTTATGTTCCAAAATTAGGGGGGCATGTTTACTTGAGGTGGGATTCTGATGGAAAACACAATCCATTAAATTCGGACGATATTATAAATAAAGGAGATTTTGAATGGGAAGCAACATCAGGAAAATTTGTTATAGACAACCAATATAAGACTTCTTTGATTTCAAATAATTCAATAAAAAAAGGAATTTATTTAACAAACCTAACGGATTTTCAAATTATAAGTAAAGCATATTATGCAAAAGCAGTAAAATTTGCAAATAAAGGAGAATTTGAAAATGCAATAAAAAATTTTGATCTTTCTTTGGATTTGGATTCAAATGATGTTAAATCTTATTATGCTAAAGGTTTTTGTTATAATAAATTAGGAGAATATAATGAAGCAAATAAATATTTTAATAAAGCTTTGAAATTAAACCCTGAGGCTGAAATTTATTTTAGTAAAGCAAGTAATCATAGAGACATGTTTGAAAATAAAAAAGCTATTTCTTGTTATGATTCTGTTATAGAAATATCAAAAAAAATAATGAATGAAACTTATTCATATACAGAAAAAGAAAGAATGAGAGAATTAAAAAAATCTGGGCTTTTTTGGAAAAGTTTGACTTATACAAGAATGAATAAAGAAAAAAAAGCAGAAACTACATTTGAAAAATTTAAAAGAGAATGATTCTGTGTTTTTAATTAGTTGTTACTTTTAGATAGTTAATTTTATAAATAGTAAGAACTATGTTTAAATATAAAAATGAAAAAAAATAAACTAAAAAACATCTTAAGAGCAGGAATTATTAGTTTGCCTTTTGTTTTTGGAAATCCAAGTAATCAAATTAAAGCTCAAGATAATTACACCTCTAAATATAATACTATTGGACATGAGGCGATTAGAATTGAGGGAGAAATAGATTCAATAGGATTTACTTATAGAAATTTGGACAATTATCTAGATAAAGTTGATAAACATGTTGAATTTAAAAATAAATATTCTGAAAAGGAAGCAAAGAATACTATAAGAAAATTAGATTCTCTTTGTGATTTTGATGAAAACGAAAAAGTAGATAATCCTTGTTATAGGGAAAATTGTTTTTATTTATCAGTAAAAGAGTTAGCAGAACAAAAAGGAAAAAAATTTCCTATTTATGCATTTGGCATGGTTTTTGATGGTTCTGGACAAGGAGATTTTGGTAGGCACCTTTCCTTAAGATGGGATCCCGATGGAAAACATAATCATTTTGATTTGGATAATCCAGTGAATAAAGGCAGTTTTAATTACGATGGAATTATTGATCTTTTTCATTATGATAAGGGTTTGTTAGAAACATTAAAAGAACTTAAAACTCCCATGACAAAAAAAAGCATTGAGAAGGGGGCTTATTTAGATAATCTTAATAGGGAAGAATTTTTATCAATTGCCCATATAAATAAAGCTCTCCCCATTATTGAATCTTATAATAAAGAAAAATATGAAGAAGCATTAGAAGAATGTGAAAAAGCAATTAAACTTGATAGTAATTCTGTTTTAAATTATGAAGCAATTTCAAAGTTATATAGTCAAATGGATTCTTATAGGCCAAGTTATACTAAAAAAGCAATCCATTATATAAATAAAGCTATTGATTTAAATGAAAGAGGTTGGTTTTACATAAAAAGGGCTGGTCTGTATCGTGATTTGGGAGATGAAAAAAAATATCAAGAAGATAAATCAAAGGGTTTTGATATGATTATGGAGGAACATTAATTTTTATTTTCCAGAATAAACTTTAAGTAAGTCATAATAATTTTTTAACTTTGAAATTCCTGCAGCATAATTAGCTATCCCAGGATCACGAGCTTCTATTTTTCCTTTTTTTCCTTTATAGATATGTATATTTGGTTTTTTTCCCCAAGGACTCATTGAAAAAGAAGAGGAATAATAATCAACACCCTCTTGGTTATTTAATGAACCTGAAAATATTTTTTTATTAGGAGAAATTACACTTTCAGGATTTTCCTCGTAATTACGCATATCTGTATTAGAATAACTATAAAGTTCAACATTTTCAACAGGTTTTTTATCCATTCTACCTCCAAAAAAAGTGAGATCCTGGTAATCCCCATTAAATTCAAGTTTATCTTTTCCATTTTCAAAATCATATCTTCCATCTTTTGAAACTATGAATTTTGAATCTTCTAAAATAAATTCATTTCCATCCTGGAAATAAGTTCGCATATATTGATTTTCTTGAAGATTAAAACCCGCTACATTGGAATTTTCAAATAAAAGTGATACAGATGAGGAGCTTTCTACACTTCCCATGTTTCCAGAAATCTTATTTTGATTTAATGTTAAAAAAGATTGTTCTGAAGCAGATTTAGAACCAGTGTTAAAAAAATAATCCCCCAATCCTCCAGAAATTTTATTTGCATTTACTCCATCTTCCCTAAATCTTCTTATACTATTTTGATAATCATCAAAAAATAAAAGTGTTTCTGATTCTCCATGGGTTTGAACATCTAAAGAGGGTTTTATAAAAGAAACCCTTTTTCCTTTAGGTATTGTAAATAAAAATTTATCATCTAGTCTTGATCCTTCATGTTTTTTAAGTGCATTTACTCTTAATTCTCCTGTAAAAGTGTTAAATATATTGTCATTATTTTGTCCTCCAAGTTTGTCCCATGCTTTGTTTCCTATTTGAATGTTTTCTCCATTAATTATGGTTCCATCTGCTTGCCTTATATTCATATCATTTAAAATAGAATTCGGAGGTAAATCAAGACGATTCATTGAAGGACTATATTTCACTCTCCCTTTTTCTACTTGAATGTTTTTGAAAGGTCCAACATTGTATGAAGCAGTATTATTATTTAGAAAATTTCCATTTACTCTTCCATTACAAATTTCTGCATAATCTCTAGGTTTTTCTAAAATGATTGTTCTTAGTATATTTATGTTTGCTATTCCTTTCCCTGAAATAGGTTTTTTTATTTCATAACAACATGGGCCTTTTTTTTCAACATTAACATTTGTTAATATGACGGGTAAACTACATTCTAAAATTTTTGAAACTTCTTGAGGAGCTTTAACAATAAAATTAAATGGTTTTGTTTTTCCGTTTGTAGTATTTATTTTCATATTACTTCCTGGTTTGAGATAAATTTCTTGGTTATCTATATTAACTCTACCCATACCTGAAGAACTAAAAATATATTCATTAACCTCTCTCCCAAAATTAACCCCTTCTAAAGTAATTTTGTTTCCAGATTCTAATAAATTGCCTATTTTTGCAATACATGTGTTTGGAATATTTATTATTCCTCCAAGAATTTTATAATAAGGAGCAGGTTCTGAGAATGTTGCAGGAGAGATATCTAATGTTCCAGTACAACCTCCTTTTAAAGAAAGTGAATTAGTGTCTATTGTTAAATTTTTTATATTTGGTTGAGGGGAAGCAGGAACTAATCCTCTTACAAAAATGAAACTAAAAATTATTGAGGAGATTATTAATAAAAATATGAACAACTTTTTTTTGTTTATTGTTTTTTTCATTTTAATATTTTACTGCAAAAGTATATATCATACTATTGTTATTTATTTCTTCATTGTGTTCACTAACCATGAAGGCCATTTCACTTTCTTCTGCATTTAGCAATAAGGAATTATAATCTAAGTCATATGTAGATGAAGTATTTGCTAAACAAGAAACACAAATTCCATCTCCTGATTTTTTTTCTTCTTCAATATAATATGATATTGATTCATAAAATTGTTTAAAACGAGATTTTTTTTCAGTTTCAAAATTTTTTAAATTATATAATTCTCCTCCTTTTTGAATGGATATTGGATATTTAACATTAATGGTTATTTCTTCAGATCCAATTTTTGTATTTGCATATACTTTTGATTTTTTTATTTTGTATTCATTAAATTCTGAGAAGTCTCCGACACATTCTGTTAATTTTATTTCTACACCTTTAGATATTTCTTTTTCTATTTCACTTATTGAAGGAACATATTCTTTTTTTTCTATTAAATAATAAGGTATTTTAAATTCTGATATAGATAAATTTGGTGAATCATAATATCCCCCTCTGCTTGCAACAATTAAGATAGTTTCTTGAGATATTTCATCAATACAATTTTGAACATATGTTTGGATTGGCCTAACTTCTGTTGAAACTTCTTCTGTTGTAAAATCTGTAGTTTCTTTTCTTAATGTAAAATATAAAATAACTCCTGCAACAATTAAAATCCCTATTATTATAAAAATAGTTACTTGTCCTTTTTTATTCTTCATATTATTTTAAAGAAAAATTAATATATAAATTTAATTAGATTGTAAGGAGGGATTTTTGTAATGTTTAAATTATAGGAAGAATTAAATTGTTATATAAAAGAGAAAGAAGGAAACAATTTTTAGAGATACTTTTTTAAGTAATAACCCCTATTATTTTTATTAGGTTGTGCGGGAGTGCCGGAGCGGTCAAACGGGACAGGTTTAGGACCTGTTGGCTTAGTGCCTACCAAGGTTCAAATCCTTGCTCCCGCATTATATTTTAAAGAAATTTGTTTGTTTTTGGAAATTGTTTTAGAGATTTATTAATCATGAGTATCTAAATTAAAAACACTTCCAGTTCCTTGTAACTTTTCTGATACTTTGTCTGCTAATTCAAGGACGTGTTCTTTTGTGGGTTCTTTATCCCATTTATGAATAAAATCTACAGGGCCCAAAGAAGTTTCAAACCCTATTTCTTCTAGTTTTTTTGCTACTTCTGAAGGTTTTTTTATATTGTCTGTTCCAAAATGTAAAATTAAGTGAGTTTTCCAATTTTCCATAATAGATTATGGTTTTCTCATTTTATAAAATTTTCTAAAGTAAGTTTTATAAATATTATTTATTTAATTGTCTTATGAAAAATAAGAGTGTGAGAATTATTGCTTTAATTGTTTTTATCTTGCTTTTAGGAGTTAGTCTTTTTTACACAGTTTTTTCAAATAATGAAATTGCTTTAGTAGACACTGAATTTTATGGTTGGGCTGTTAATGAAGATAATCCTTCTCAAATGTATTTTGCTTATGAGGTACATAATTATGGAGAACAAGAAGCAAAAAATGTTAGTGTGGAATGTTTGATTAGAGATTTTGAAGGCAATAAAATCTTTTCTTCTATTCAAAATATTGGAAATATTGCTTCTCATTCTATTTCATATAGTGAATTTTATCCTATTGATTCTTCTCTAGAGTCTAAAATAACTAGTAATTCTACTGCTGTCTGTTATGTAGAAAGTTGTGATAATTGTAAAATACTTTACAAGGAAATACCAGAATTAGTTGAATTTTATGAAGGTTAAAAAATCATAGAAACATAACCTACAACTTTTTCTTTTCCTAATTCGGGTTTAGTCTCAGCAGAAGTTTTGTATTCAATTAATTCAGGTTCCCAGTTTTTTTGTTTGCACATTTCTATTAAAATCATTAATGGAATTTTTCCACAAGCATCTATTGTTTCTGAATGAGAACTTTTTAGATTTTGAATTATTTTTATTGTTTCTTTGTCTACTTGATTTGCTTTTTTATGGGGTAGGAAATGACTTAAATCTGTAGAAATAATTATTATGGTTTTTTCATCTTTTTGTTTTAAAATTTCTTTTGCAATTTCTTGTGATTCTGTTTCTGAGATTTCTCCTATAACAAGAGGAAGGATTTTATTTATTCCTAGATATTGTAAAAAGGGAATTTGATTATCTATAGCATGTTCATAACTTCCTTTGGAATATGGATTTTTTAATATTTCTGTTTTTCCAAGAGGGGTTTCAATTTCTTCTAC
>CAZGCP010000019.1:0-8042 GCA_964524525.1 Candidatus Woesearchaeota archaeon | reverse complement strand
TTACCTTTTTTTCTTATTTGTTCTTCAATATTTCTTATCATCTTATCAATTTTTTCTTTTGAAACAGGACGCTTTTCAAATGCTTTTTGAATTCCTGATTCTAATTTATTTATACTGAATTTTTCTCTTTCTCCAGATTTTTTAATAATATACAAATCCTTTTTCTCTATTTTTTCATATGTTGTAAATCTTTTTTTACACTTGAGGCATTCACGCCTCCTTCTTATTCCTTCTGGAGAGTCTCTTTTATTAGTTACTTTTAAATTTTCACTTCCACAATAAGGACATTTCATTATTATTTCTCCTCTTTTAAAGAGATCTCGAATTTTGAGTAATATACAATATATAGTATATTAACATTGGTTTTTATCAATTAATTGTATATTAATTTATTCAAAAATTTCTTTTATTTAAATCTTTATTTCTACTTAATGATTAAAACAATTTTTTTGATGATGTCTTTTTAAATAAAACAGGTCTTTTTATATTTGATTATTCTAAAAATAGAAATCACTTTAAAATTACAACAAAAGTAAGATTTTTAAAGAATAAATTGTTCTATTTAATTATGGAAAGAAAGCTATATAATTTTCATGTTTATTGGCCAAGTGAAGAAGATTTAGATACTAAAAATGAATATGTTGATTTAATTATAAATAAGGAAGGAAAAGAATACACTGGTTCTCTAATAACTTTGTCATATATTTCAAGATTATTTGAAAAAAATAGGAAAACAGGAGAAAATAAGGAGGGTTCTTATTTGTGTCTTCCTAATACAATTGTTGTTAATGATTTAGAAAATGAAACAATTAGAAAAACATTAGACGATTTGATAGATAAAGGTTTTTTTAATAAATATTTTGATTGATTATGCTACCTTTTTGTTTTCTTTTCCATACAATTCTTTTAATCTAAATATAACATCTCTTTCTGATTTATGTTTTCCTTTTCCCTGTCCAGTTCCAATAGCATATCCTAAAATTTCATATCCTTCTTCCTTTGGCCTGTAAAAAACTCTTCCCCCATAACTTCCTCTTAAATAACTTATGTTTCCAAATAATTTTTTTGTGCCTATTCCAGGATTTTCATTTCCCTTTTCCAATTCATTTAATAGTTTATTAATGTCTTTTTGAATATATTGTTTTTCTTGAATTTCTTTTGCAAGCTTGTAGATTCTTTTATCTTTTTTAACATTACTTGTTATTTCTTTTTTTTCTTCTGCTTTTCCAGCAATCTTCTCCAAACCTCCTTCACTTCCTAAAACAAACAAAGCCATACCAAGAGCAATAAAAATCAAACCTGCTACAGAATTTACTCCTAAAACAGTATCACTTAAAATTGCCTGTCCTGTAATTGAAACTACAGAAGAATTGAAAACTAAAACAAATCCTAAAAGCAATAATAAAATTCCAGTAAATTTCTCTTTTTTCATATTAAATTGAATTCCTTTTTGTTTTTAAAATTAATTAAATTTTTATATTTACCTTTCTTATATATTTTATGAAGGAAGAATCGGAGAACAACAAAAATATCTCTAAAAAAGAAATTTCTAAAGAAGCAAAAAAACAAGAAGAAACTAATTCAGAAAACAAAAAATCTTCTGAAAAAAAGGAAAATTCTAAAGAGAAATCAGAGGAAGAAAAAAACCTTTCAAAAGAAGAAACTAGTGAAGAGGAAAAAAATGAAAAAGAAATTTCACATGAAGAAACAAAAGAACCTGCCTCTTTTCCAAGGTTGCCCTTTTCTGAAAGATTAAAACCCCTTGAAATTCCAAGATCTTCTTTAGAAAAAACCCTTTTCCAGGAACAACCTTCCCGAAATCTTGAGCAAACCGTCCCTACCTCAAATCAAAAAGAATCAGATGAAGAAGACGAAATAAAATATAGGGATGTAAAGAAATATGAGACAAATAAAAATTATGAAACTTCACAAAATCAAAGTAATGTTTCACAAAACATAAACCCTCTTGTAACAACTCCTAAAAAATTTAATTTTGAGAGAGATACTAAAAAGAATAATTTTCAAACATCTAACTTCCTAAAAGCCCCAGAAATACAAGACCATTCTATATCTGAAGATTATGTAGTTAAACCTGTTTTTGAGAACACTTCAAAAAAAGATATAAGAGATCAAACACAGGATTTTAATTTTGAAAAAACAGATAAAGGTTATGAAATAAAGAGATAAATTAATAAATAATAAATTCTATTTTTAAACATGGCAAGAGGTGAAAATTTTGAAACATTATATCAGGGAGGATATTCTTCCTTAGACCCAAATAAAGCATATCAAACTAATTTTGTGGGTTATAGGGTTCCTACCGGATCCTTGGGAGGACAAACAAATCCCACAGTAGCAGATCAAATTTCAGAAGTTAATAAAGTTCTAAATCAGGGAATAAAACCTATTGAAGTACAATCATTAAAACCAGATGTTTTTCAAACAATTCCAAAACAACATTTCAAAGAAATAAATCGTATGTCTAAATTAACTGGAACAGAAAATAATATTTCTATGCACGCTCCGATAATAGAGCCTTCTGGTATGGGAGAACAAGGATGGAGTGAAACAAGTAGGGAAGCAGCTGAAAAAGAGTTAAACGATGTTATGGAAAAGGCATATGATTTAAATCCTAAGGGAAATACCAATGTTACTATACATTCTTCTGGAACTGCAGGTTCTGAGTTTAAAATGGGAGAGAAAGGACTTGAAACAGAAAAACTTGTTGTGGTTGAGAAAGAATCTGGAAAACCTGTGCAAGCTTTTGAAAAAGAAACTCTTTTTCAGCCTGGTATGGAAGATTTAGAAAAAGGGGAAGAAATGACTCCTGAGGAGAGATTAAGAAGTATGAATAAAACTCAATGGGAAAACCAACTCAATCAACTTTTTTTTAATAAGGATAGGGCAGATGAAATTCTTCAGAAAAATAGAGAAAAAATACAGTATCTTCAAGAAATGTATGAACAAGGAAAAATAAATGAAGAAACATTAAAAAAAGATCCTACTGCTTATCAGGGAATGCAAGCATACGAAAGTGCAGGTACTTATTTAAAAGATTTACATCAACAGGTAGGTAGTTTTTTTGATAAGGCATGGAAACATTCAGGTAAAGAAGATAAGAAAAAATTAAGAGAACTGAACGAGAGGTTTAAAAAAGAAATTTCAAGAGATCCTGTTCAACAATCACAAGCAATACAAAATTTAATTAATGGACTAAATGAAGTAACTCCAGAACAATATGTTCCAATAGAGGAGTTTGCTCTTGAAAATTCTTCAAAAACATTTGCTAATGTTGCTTTTAATGCTTACAAGAATTTTGGAGAAAATGCTCCAGTTGTAAGTGTTGAAAATTTATACACTGGAATGGGTTTTTCTTCTGCAAAGGATTTTGATAAATTAATAACTTCTTCAAAAGAACAATTTACAGATAAACTTGTTAAAGAGAAAAAAATTTCTGAAGACAAAGCAAAAAAAATTGCAGATAAATTAATTGGTGCAACTTTAGATGTAGGGCATTTAAATATTGCAAAGAAAAAGGGTTTTACTGATGAAGATTTAAGAAAAGAAGTAGAACAAATTGCAAAACATGTTAAAGAAGTTCATATTACAGATAATTTTGGTTATTCAGATTCCCATTTAGCTCCTGGAATGGGGAATGTTCCATTTAAGGAAATTTTAAAAGAATTAGAAAAACAAGGAAAAGGTAAAGCAAGAAAGATTTTAGAAGCAGGTGGATTTGCTCAAGCATTTAAAAAATCTCCTTACCCTGCAGCTTTAGAAGCATTTGGTTCTCCTTTTTATTCAGAAGATACAATTCCTTATTGGAATCAATCAATAGGGCTTCAACAAAGTTATAGTTCAGGACTTGGAGAAATGCTTCCCCAAGTTAATTATCAAACTTTTGGTGCAGGATTCTCTCAATTGCCTTTGGAATTGGGTGGAAGTCGTGGAGGAGGGGGGAGTAGAATGTCTGGGAGACCAATGGAATAACACTAAATTTAAAAACTTAAAATTACTTTAAATAACAAGAGGTGAAATGGTAACTAAGAAAAAATCTTCTAAAAAATCTGAAAGTAAGAGTAAATCTTCTAAAAAGACAAAGAAAAAGGAAGAAAAGAAATCAAAAAAATCTTCTAAAAAAGAAGACAAAAAAAATCTTCCAACATTAGAACTTAAGTCAGAAAATGACATTGCATTGGATTTTGCAACAAAAACTTATAAGAAGTTTGACAAGTCAATTAAAGCAATAGTTCTTTTTGGTTCTACAGCAAAAAAAACAAGAACAGCTGGCTCTGACATAGATATAATAATTATAATTGATGATGTTACAATAAATTGGGATCAAGAATTAACTGCTTGGTATAGACAAGAATTAAATCAAATTATTAATGAAAACCCCTATAATAGGAGTCTTCATATTAACACAGTAAAACTAAGTACTTGGTGGGACGATATGATTAGAGGAGATCCAATAGTTCTAAATATAATAAGACACGGAGAACCTTTAATTGATTTGGCTGGTTTTTTTAATCCTTTAAAATATTTGTTAATTCGTGGAAAAATAAAAGCAACTCCAGAAGCAGTTTATTCTGCTCTACAAAGAGCTCCAGATCATTTAGCCAGAAGCCGTTCAGCTGTTTTAGGTGCAATTGAAGGGCTTTATTGGTGTATGGTTGATTCTTCTCACGCAGCATTAATTGCAGGCGGAATTTTCCCTCCCTCACCAGAACACATTTCAGAACAACTTAGAATTAATTTTGTCGAAAAAAAACTATTAAAATCCAAATATGTCCAGTGGTTTAAAGACATTAAAGAAATACATAAAAAAATAACTCGAGGAAAATTGAATGATTTAAAGGGAGTTGAAATGGATGAATTAAGAGAAAATGCAGAAGAATTTTTAGAAGTAATGGCCAAATTAGTAAAAGAAATTATTGAAAATAAAAGTTATTATAATTTTAATGAGAATCAAGAAGAATCAAATGAACAAAACAGTGAAAAAGAAACTTCAAAAGAATAATTAATCAATAAAACATCTTTTTAAATTATCATAAAATTTTGTAAGTGTATTCTTAATTACTTTGTTTTTTATTTCATAATTTCTATGTGTAGTTATTTCTTCTTGAGGATTTTCCTCCATTGTTCTTACATAGGTTTTGTTTCCAAGTGTATTTACTGAATAAATCTCTTCTTTTCTAGAAAAATTTTCATTTATTGGAAGTTCAAATTTTTCTCCTATTTTGATTTCTCTAGGAAGAATCAATCTTTCAGTTCTGTCTCCCAATGTTTTTTGCATCATTTTGTATTTTTAAAAAATATATTTTTAATTTTATTTAATTTGTGGTTTATTTCCATCCAATGCGATTCTAATGAAACACCCTTTTTTGTTATTTTTCCACAAAGAAATTTTGTATCGAGTACAATTCCTTCTTTTTCATGAATTTCATAGAGATTATTAATAATGCAATTTTCATTTATTTCTCTCAAGGTATTAAAATATTTTTTTCCACTAAGTTTGAGGTCCTTTTCAATATATCCCCCATATTCAATACCACCCATAATTATCGAATAATAATTTCCTGGTTTAAATTCACTAACAGTTGGAGCAATACCTTCAAATTTCATTTCAATTTTTTTTCCTGCCATTTTATCTTTTCATTTTATAGTATTTTTTTATAATTTCACAAGAATCCCCTTCTATTTTATCTAAGTTAGGACAATCTATTTTAGAATGGGCTCTTTTAGACATTTTTTTTGTTTGATATTCATAAACATTAACAACTTCTTTAAAATCTATATTATTTTTTTTTGATACTGTATATAAATTATTAAATATTTTTTTAATATTTTCATCATTTATCATTTTCTTTTTATTTATGAAATATTAGTGTTTTTTCCATCACCTTGAGGTTTTGATTCATTGTATGAATTTATAATTTCTTTTCCTACTTGATTTAACTTACCAATATTTGAATTTATTTCTTGAATAGCTCCTTCTTTATAAGCTTCTTTCACTAAGTTTAGTGATTCAAAATATAATCTTTCTTTATTACCTAATTTTTTATAATCTAAACTACCATTCCTATCCATAGCCCCTCTATTTTGAGCATCTTTCATTCCATCTTCTAATGTGTAATTTTTTATGTCTTCATGTATTTCAAAATCCATTCCTGGAACCATTTTCTTAACACTTTCTGCAAGATCTCCAATTTTAAATCTTTGAAATACTGTTTCTACTCTTTGTTCAAAATATTGTTGCATTTCTTTATTTGAAGGCATTTCAGGAATTCCATATTTATTGTTTCCAAGACCTGCTTCATTGTAAACCTTTTGTCTTTGTTTATTCATTTCATCACTAAACATCATACTTTCATAGAAACCTCTTGCATTATTATTTCCTCTAGAACCAAATTCATTAGGTTTTGTCATTATGTCTCCAGCCCCGTAACAACCCATAATAAGTTTGTTTTCTAAAGTAGATTTAATATAATTTCTATCACTTTCTTCTTGTGTCACTTTTTTTTCTTCTGTCATTTTAAATTAGTTTTTTTGAAATATCTTTTATTTTTTGATACATATTTTTATTTGAATCAATTTCATATTTAAATCCAGGTTTTAACCCTGTCCAAGTTTTTCTTTTTTCAATACTTTTTCTAAAATTTCTTCCTTTTATTGAATATGTTTTTATTTTCATATTATATACAGAATTTATATCTTTATAAATCTTTCGGTTTGTCGTAATTTTGTAGAAGTAACAAATCACTCTTTTCTTAAATCCTTGTAATCTGTTCTTATTTTGCAGGGTAATTTAGGGTTTACTTTTTTTATTACTTTTCTTGCAAATGCTGTTGCTTGAGGTGTTGCAGTAGCAATTACAAAAATCCTTGATTCTTGTTTTAAAATAGCAGCTTTTCCACTTGGTTTTCCAAATGCTAATTGCATTCCTGTTTGCATTCTATCTGCACCAGCACCAGTAAGCATTTTATTTTCTCTTTGAACATGGTGAGGGAAAGGAATAACTTGGAATACATAGTTTTTATTTAATTCTCTAACTAATTGTTTGTTTATATACTGCCTACATGCTTCCAATGCATTGTGCCTTATTTGGACATTTTCCTTAGAAATAATTGTTAGAACATGAGGTAATTTATTATTATTAAACGCTTTTTCATTTCCCATTACAAATTTAACAATTTTTTGATTTGGAACTGTTTTAATATATGATTTTTGTCTTTTTTTACTAACTCTTGTGTAGGGTACAACTCTTTTCTTTGAATATGCGTTTGCTTTTCTTAGTGCCATTTTATCCTAAATAAATTTCAGAAAGTCTTTTTTCTAATTTTTGTTTATTTTCTGGAAAGTTTTTTTGATTTGAAAGAGAATTGTTTTGATAGTTTTTTACTTTTGAATTAATATCTCTATTTGTTTCATAAAGACCATTAAATGGATTAAAAACTTTTGTTTGTTTTTCTTTTTTATAATTTACAATATCTGTATTCATTTTATTTCTACCTCTGTTGTTATTGCTTGTCCAGGAAGCCCTTTTTCAAAAATTGCTCTAATAACTCCTTTATTCCCATGAGCTCCTGAAATTTTTCCTTTAATTTCTTTTCCAGCAGGAGATTTCCAAGAAACCGCCTTTCCAATTAATTTTTCAGCATCTTCTTTATTTTTAACATTAGGAATTTCAATTAAAAAATGTCTTTCCTTTATAGTGTGTCTTCCCCTTCTAAATTGCAAGATTTTTCCAATTGTCATATTAATTATCAAGAAAAATGGTTTTTAAAGGTTTTTATCAATTACCAAAAGAGAAATTAAAGTATAATTTCATAATTTCCAAGTTCTTTCTTTATTAATTCAAATACTTTTGGTTTCATTTCAACTTCTTTTTTGTTTTTTTGTTTTTCAGCCTCATTATTGATTTCTTCAAGATTTGATTCTTCAATTTTGTCAGTTAATTTTTTGATTTCATTTTGTTTTAATAAAAATGCTTTTCCATTATAATTTAATAATTCAGCAGTTTTTTCTTCTCCTTTTTCTTT
>CAZGCP010000018.1:6165-8211 GCA_964524525.1 Candidatus Woesearchaeota archaeon | reverse complement strand
AAAAATAACAAATATTCTTGAAAAACAAAAAACAAAAAAACAGAAATTAAAAAAAGAAATAAAACTCACAACAACTTCTGAACAAGGAATAAAAAAAATAAAAGAAATATTAGGAAATCTTAAAGATATAAATGTAAAATATGTTTCAGCTGGGAAATATATTATAGAATCAGAAGGCGAAGACATAAAAAAATTAGATAATTTTCTAAAAGAAACAATTCAAGAAATTGAAGAAAGGGCAAAAGGTTCAGAATTTGAATTTGAAGTTATAAAAAATAAGGAAAAATGAAACTAAAAACCTGTCCTAAATGCAAGGAATATACTACAAAAGATATTTGTCCAAAATGCAAAGAAAAAACAAAGGATTCTCATTATAAACAAATTAAAATTCATCCCTCATTGAAAAAAGAAAATTCAGAATAATGTTTTATTCTCCTCTTCTTTTTTAACATCTCCAATCATCGCCTTCCCATATTCTCCATCAAAACCAGGATTAACTTTTATTTTTCCTTCTCTATTTTTAATAATCAAACCCACTAATTCCTCATCAAATCCTTTTTCAATAATTTCTTCTTTAGAAACATCCAACAAAATATTAAATTCATTTCCAAAACTATCAATAAAATCATTATAAATCTTCCAAACAGATTTAGTATTAATTCCTCTACCTAAAAATAAAGAAATTATTTCATGCAAAGGTAAAATTTTGTAAAACATTTTTCCAGATTCAGGTTTATAGCCCATAGGATTTTTTGAAATAATTTCAACACGATTTTCAACACCAATAGTTAATCTTTTTCCACATTTAGGGCAGATTCCATTTAATTCCTTTGTTTTTTCAGGAGAACAAGAAAAACTACAATTCAAATGTCCGTCCCAATGATATTTTCCATAAGCAGGATCAGTTTCTATTGTTCCAATAAAATCATTTTCCCTTATTTGTCTTATTAATTCTTTATAAGAATCAGTTTTCTTAAAGATAGTTGCCTCTCTCCCCAATCTCCAAGGCCAAAAACTATGTGAATCTGAAAAACTAACAATTGAGATATTCCTATCTATTAATTCTTTAATTCTCCAATTCATTTCAGGATCTGATGAAATCCCTGTTTCAATTGCATGAATATTTCCCACCTGTTCTTTAAAGGCTTGTTCCAAAGAATTAAAACCAGACATACTCCCAAAAACACCAAAATAAGGTGTCCAAATATGTGCAGGAATTATTTCAATATCTTGAGAAATTTCTTTTAAATTTCTAATAAACTCATCACAAGGAATTCCAAAAATAGGTCTTCCATCATAATCCCTTCTACCTTTTGAATCCAAATAATCCTGAATTTTTTCAGCAATTTCTAAATCCGGAATAAGCAAAACTAAATGAACTTTTCTACCTTTTCCATCTTGAGAATAAATCAAAGAAATTTCTCCAGTTAAAACAAATGGGAATCCTGTTTCCTTGTGAATAAAAAATCCTTTTCCATTATCTTCTAATTTCTCTTTAATTTCCTCAAACCATTCTGGATGAGAAAAATCTCCGGTTCCCAAAAAATTTAATCCTTTTATTTTTGCCCATTTAACCAAATTATCTAAATTCAAATCTTTACTACATGCTCTTGAAAATCTTGAATGAATGTGTAAATCCCCAATAAAATTATTTTGCTTTTCCATTAAACAAAAAGAAAAAACCTTATTATAAACTTTTCTTAAAAAACAATAAATTTTTAATTACTGAAATGTATTTCAGTAAATGGAAACTAAACTAGTTCCAATAGCAGAACTCTTTAAAATTAAAAAAATAAATCCTATCCCATGTAGGAAACTATATGGTTACACTGACAATTCTTATTATTCAGAATACACTTACAAAAGAAAAGGTTTTCTTGAAAAAAATAAAATAGCCCATATTAAACCTGAAAAATCAGAAATAATTGTAAAGAAAAAAGACTCTGAAAAACTAAAAAAATTTCTAAAAGAAAACAAAATATCTTTTCAGGCAAGACAAATAATTCTAACAAAAACAAAAGCAAGAAAACTAAAACTTCCTTCTCC
>CAZGCP010000018.1:0-6155 GCA_964524525.1 Candidatus Woesearchaeota archaeon | reverse complement strand
CCCGAAAAATGGAAAACTCTTTATGAAGAACTAAAAGGTTCTGAAGATTTTATGATTACTATAGACATTTAAACAAAAAACTTATAAAGAAAACACAAATTAATCTACTATGGAAAAAACATTAGTTTTAATAAAACCTGAAGGAGTAAAAAGACATCTCGTCGGAAAAATAATCCAAAGATTTGAAGATGCAGGACTAAAAATTGTAGGTATGAAACAAGTATGGATTAAGGAAGATTTTGCACAAAAACACTATGAAGAACATGTTGGAAAACCATTTTATAAAAACTTAGAAAAACACATAACAGAAGGCCCTGTAATTGCTATTGCATTGGAAGGAGTTAATGCTATTGAAAACGTAAGAAAAATGGTAGGAGGAACAGAGCCAAAATCATCTCCACCAGGAACAATAAGAGGAGATTTCGCACATATAAGTTACCAATATGCAGATTCAAAAGGATGTCCAATAAAAAATATTGTTCATGCTTCAGGAAATGAAAAAGATGCAAAAAAAGAAATTCCTTTATGGTTTACTGATTATGAAATACATTCTTATAAAACCTTACAAGACTATTTCTTTGAATAAAATTAAGATGAAAAAACTAGTAGAAAAATTACTTTCTGAAGGCGAAGTTGAACTATTTAGAGAAAAAGATCGGGAATTGCCTAAAGAAAAAGAAATCTTATATAAAAGAGTAGATGCCAGGATCCTTAAGGGAAACGCAAATAAATTAATAACAATAAATCTATATCATGAAGTAGATTCTTTGTGTGATGATGAAAAAATAATACCTAATGAAACTGAATGTTATGGATGTGAAGAAGTTTATAGAATCCCTTATACAGAAGATAAAAAACTTCTGACAAATATCCTAAATATTGCAAAAAACAAAATCCACTCATATAATGCAAACAGAGTTTAATCACATACTTTTTAAAATTTTATCCAAAACTTTTTTATGACTTCTAATATCTTCACTCTTCAATAAAATTGGAAAAATTATTTGGTCATTAAATCCACAATTAGTTTTAACAAGAGAATTAAATCTATATTCTTTTTTTTGTCCTACAGCAACAATTTTTTCTAAATCATATAAATCATAAGCTTTACTTATTTTTCCTAATAATGAGTTCAAAGGATAAAAATTAACTAAATAATTATTTTTTTTCCCCAAATTTTCAATCTTATTTTTCAAATTTTCATCCGCATAATAAGGAAAAAATAATAACTTTTCCATAATATTCTATGTTTAAACGTATTTAATTATCTTTTTATTCTAAAATTTCTAGTAGTTTTTCTAAATTAACACAAGTATTAACACATCCTTCATCATCTAAAGGAATTGAAAAAATTTTAGATTTATCAAAATTTCTTTTTTCAGCATAATTATTCATAAGATTTATTTCATCTCTGCAAGCAACACCTATAACTTTGTCTAAAGAATTAAAATCATATGTTTCTATTATTTCCTTAATTTTTGAACTTCCTCCAGCTTCATAGACATCAAAATTCATTTCAGAAACATAATCTTTAAGAAATTCTTTTTGAGATTGTTCTAAACAATGAGGTAAAAATAAAATATTTCTACTCATCTTAAGCCTTATCAGTAACCCCGCCTTCACTTAAATAATAAACAGTTTCATCATCAGGAAGATTTGGTGAATCAATTAATTTTCCAACTCTAGAACCTTGTTTTCCTCTTCTTAAATAAAGCCTATAAGTTGATGCGTGTCCAACAATATTTCCTCCAATAGCAGTAGTGGGATCTCCAAATAATTGAGCAGGATTTGCCATAACTTGGTTTGTAACATAAACTGCTAAATCATTTGATTCTGCTAATCTCATTAAATCATGCATATATCTATTAAGTTTTTGTTGCCTGTCTGCTAATTGTCCTCTACCTGAAAATTCTGAACGAAAATGAGCTGTTAAAGAATCAATTATCATAAGCTTAATATTTTCACCACTTTTAATCATCTCTGTAACTTTTTCTAATAAAAGCATTTGATGATCTGAATTAAATGCCCTTGCAACTAGAATATTTTTTAATGCTTTCTCAGGATCTGCTCCCATTGCTTCAGCAATTTGCCTTATTCTTTGAGGTCTGAAAGTTCCTTCTGTATCAATAAAAACACACTTTCCATTTACTCCGCCTTTTTCAAGAGGTAATTGAACATTCACAGCTAAAGTTAATCCTAATTGAGTTTTACCAGAGCCATAAGCTCCAAAAGCTTCTGTTATGGCTCTGCCCTCAATACCTCTCCCTCCCAGAAGATCATTCAGATTTTTACTTCCAGTTGAAATATAAGATACATTTTCTCTCCTTTTTGAAAACTCTGCTCCATCTTGAAAACCTAAATCAAGCATCCCTCTTGCAGCTTCAATTGCTTTTCTTGCAACAGCAGTAGAAACACCAGCAGCATCAGATAAAGCAGCAGGACTCATAACAGCTAAAGACATTAAATCAAAAACTCCTGCATTTTCAAGTTTTGTAGCAACAGCAGGACCAATCCCAGGTAAATCAGTTAATTCTGGTTTTTTCTCAACTTTTTTCTCTTCACCAGAAACAGCTTTTTTCACTTTTTCGTTTTCTTCTTTTTTTTCGTCTTTTTTAGTAGGCATATGAAAAAGAAAAAAACCTCATTTATAAAGATTGTTTAACTACTAAATATATATTACAGAAAATTAAAATACTTTATAATAAAATAAAACAAACTAAATAAAATAAAAATTATAAAAACACCTGCCTCACCTATACTCCCTGTTCTCAAATTCCCCCTAATTTTCCATTTCAAAGGATAAAAAGGATAAATTCCCATAAGAGTCAAACTATCTGTAACCAAATGCAAACCATAACCTAAAACAAATCCCTTAATTCCTAAAGGAAAAACAAAAACCAAAACAAAAACTAATAATATCAAGAAACTAAAACTATGGAAAACTCCTCTATGCGAAGTAAATAATTGCACAGGACGAAAAATTTTTTTCTTTCCTGCTTTAGAATATTTAGTATCAATATCTGGAAAAGCAGTTCCAATCAAAGCAGCAACTACAAAAATAATTTTAAAATCCACAAAAGGTAAAACCAACAAGACAAAAAAACAAGTTATTATTATGTGGGTTTTTAATAGCATGACTTGAATAAAGAAATATTCTTTATAACTTTATTTCTTACTCTCCAACTCACCAATAAGAGAATCTAAATCAATTCCTTTAACATCTTCTACAATTAATTCGTCGTTATTAAAATACTTATTCAATCTAACATTTCCAACAAAAACAAACTCTCTTCCAAGTAAATCTTCTCTTTGAACAAAAAGTTTATCTTGGTCTTCTAAATCAGTTAATCCTAATTTTTCAAAATTATCACTAAATGCAACTGCCCTAATTGTTTCTGTACCATCATCCAAAACAAAATTAATCAAAGCTCTTTTTTCAGGTGATACATTTCCATGTTCTTTACACTTAAAACCCTCTCCATCTTGAACTGCTTTTTTCTTACATTCTGGACAAACATAAAAAAACTTAGGAGAAAATCCTTGGACAATAAAAGCTCTTGTTTTAATTCCTTCAGAAATTGCAAAATCTGAAATATTTTTTTCTTTGACTATTTTTTCTGTAACAACATTTTCAATTGATTCAGAACTAGGTTTTATTTCAGAAAAGCTTCCTAAATGTAATTCATTTCCTCTCATAGAACCATTCTCTACATCAATAACACTTTCTTCTTGAATTTCCTTATTTTCAAATTTTTCAATATGGTTTGAATCCCATAAAACTACTTTAATATTAGAAGTTTCATCACCAATAAAAAAATTCAAGACTTTCAAATCTTCTCCTTTTTTGTTCTTAAAAGTCCTAACAGGATAAATATTTATAACTTTTCCAGTTAAACTTACTTTTCTCATTCCAGGAACCAATTCATTAATCTTAAAACTCTCTTCATCAAAATTAACACCCAATTCAGCAGCAACAACTTGAGCAGCTCCTTCTTCAGAAATCAAACCAGAAAGTTTAGCTTTCTTAGCTTCAACTTTTCTCTTAATCTCCTCTTTATCATTTCCAGAAACTCTTGCTATTTTTTCAAGAATATTTTCATAATTACTATCTGCCATCCCATAAAAAAACATCTTACTTTTATAAGGATTGTGTTACCAAAATAGAAAAATACAAAATATTTATAAATGCAAAAAATTAGAATTGATTATGGGAACAACAGGAGTGAAAATGAAAATAATGCCTTCTTCACCAGAAGTAAATATAGAAGAAATAAAAGAGAAAATACAAAATATTCTAGAAGAAAAAGGAGCTAATAGATCAAAATTAGATGATGAACCTGTTGCATTTGGATTAAAAGCAATAAATATTTTCTTTGAGTGGCCAGAAGAAAAAGAATTAGAAGATATTGAAAATTCTTTAAAAGAAATTGAAGAGGTTCAATCCTTACAAGTTACTGATATGAGAAAACTTGATTAGTTTCCTAAAATTTGTATGCTTATTTTTCTTTCTCTTGCTCTATCCAATTCCATAAACAAAATTCTTTGCCATTTCCCTAAATCAATATTTCCATTAACAACATTTAAAGTAATATTAGAAGGAAGTCCAATTGCCTTGCAATGCGAGTGTCCATTTACAAATTCATCTTTACAAACATTAACTGTTCTCACATTAAAATCATCATGCTGATAACTCTTATCTTGAGGAAATAACTTATCTAGATTTTCCTTAAGGTCTTCTAAAAGTAAAGGCTCGTTCTCATTTAAAAAAATAGTAGCAGTAGTATGTTTTATTTGAAGATTAATTAATCCATTTTTTATTCCTGAATTTTTTAAAAAATTATCCACACTATCTGTTAAATCTCTTACATCAAAAATTTCTTTACTAGAAATATCCAAAACATAATTATTCACCTCCATAAAAGATTTCTATATCTATACTTTTTAAAACTATTCAATCAAACTTTAACTTTAAAGAAAGGTATTGTCAAAGGGTATTTCCAATATTTTCCTTCACTAGCTTTAACAGTAGCCATTATACAGAATACCATATTTAAGATTCCCAATGCAACTAAAAAAACAATTCCAATAATAATAACCATTAAAAGAACACTAACAAAAGAATAAATCAATAAACTAAATTGCCAATTTAAAGCAAATTTAGAATGTTTTTTAGCTTCTTTATCTTCTGCTGCAAAAAACATAATCAAAGGTCCAACAAAACCAGTAAATAATCCCAACAAATGAGATAAAATTCCTAAAGTATTATCCCCCTTTTTTTTCTTCACCATAATGATTAATAGAAACTACCCTTTAAAAACATTTTCATTAAATTTATTAACCTCAAATAATTCTCAAAATTATGACAGAAGAAATACCTCAAGAACAAATAGACCAATTAAAAGAAAATATTATAAAACAAGTTCAAAATCAAGAAGGTTCTCAGGAACAAAAAAATGAATTTGTTGAAAAAATAAAATCAATGAATAATGAAGAGTTTGTTTCTTTTTTAAAACAACAAGGAATCATAAAAGATGAAAATCAACCCCAAGGAGAAGGACAAAAGTGTATTTTTTGCTCAATTGTTTTTGGAGATGTTCCTTCAAGAAAAATAGCTGAAAATGAAAAAGCTGTTGCTGTTCTGGAAATAAATCCTATGACAAAAGGACATGCCATAATAATCCCAAAAGAACACACTCAAGAAACCATTCATGAAGTAGCAGACCTTGCTGAAGAACTAAAGAAAAAAATAAAAAAAGAATTAGAGCCTAAAGATGTAAAAGTTGAATCTACTAGTATGTTTGGACATCAAATAGTGAATGTAATTCCTATTTACGAAGACACCCCCAAACAACCCGAAAAAAAACAAGCTTCTGAAGAAGAATTAAATGAATTAGAAGAAAAATTAAATCTTCTAAAAACAGAACCAAAAGAAGCCCAAAAATCAGAAGAAGAATCTAAAGAAGAAGAAGAAATTAATGAAGAAAATACTTGGCTTCCAAAAAGACTTCCTTAAAACAAACCTTTGAAAAAACTAAGATAGTCTTTAAATAATAAAAGAATCAAAATTAAAAAGCTAATTAAAAATACTGGACTAAAAGGAATACCATATCTTATTTTCACTGGTTTTTTAAATTTCTTTTTTAGTAAATTAATCT
>CAZGCP010000017.1:0-8475 GCA_964524525.1 Candidatus Woesearchaeota archaeon | reverse complement strand
AAAAACCAAATTACATGGGAAAACCTCGAAGAAACAAATAAATTAGAAAAATCAAATTCCAAGATAACTCTGCTTAAAAGAGAAATAAATAAATTGTATGAACAAAAAAATTACAGCGAATTATCTAAAAAATTATTAGAGTTTTTAAAAGAAGTTTTGACTTCTGCAATGCAAAGCAAGATAAATACAAAAAAATTAAATGAAGAATTATATTGGTTAAGATACAATTTTATTGAAGATAAAGACGAAGATTCTTTTGTTGTATCAGACGATTTTTTAGAAATTAATTCAATATTTTTAGGTAATCCGGATTATTCAGAGGTACTACAAAAAATAAATTCTTTTCTTAATAAAGACTAAAATTAATCTTCCGCTTTGTTTAGAAGTTGTAAATTGTGCCTAATATTTACAAATAAAAAATCTTTTTATTTGTAAAATAAATGAAAATCTTTGATTTACTTTTAATGTTTTTTATTTATTGTTGGTTTTTATTCTATATCTCCTTTTTCAATTAAGAATTTTATATTTGGGGCAACAGAATATTTTCCTTGTTTTATTTCCCGGATATCAAGCCATTTAACTTCCTGAATTGGAGGGATTGGTTTTATTTCTTCTTTATTTTTTAATTTAGCTAAATAATGAATTAACAAAATACACATTTTCTCATCTGTTTGGGGATTTTTCCATAAAATCATTGGATGTAGAGGTTTTATTATCTCTATTTCTCCATTGTTTTCTTCTTTTGTCTCTCTATGACAAGCTTCTTCTAAATCTTCAATATTTTCTTCAATTGTCCCCCCTGGAAGTTTATAGAAATCATCTTTATTATCTTTATTGACAAGCAATTTCCCTTCTTCAATTATCACAGGTCCTGAAGCAATTATGTGTTTCATATTAATCCCAAGAGAACAGGTTATAAAAAACTATCTTCTTTTATTTAAAAGACTTCCAAAAAAGGAAAAGATTAATAATATATTATGTTTTTTATTTTTTGTAAAAACACTCTAGAAAGCTTTCCGGGATAAAAGTACTCTTATTTTTGAAATCTTTCAATTCTTCTTTAAGATTAATAATTTCTTTATTGAAAGAATCTTGCTCTTTTGTTAATTTATCTAAAGTTTTTGAAGCTTTTTCAATTTGATTGTCAATTTCCGAGAAATCTATTTTTCCAGCTTCTAAATAAAATTTCCTATCATCTCCACTAAGAGAATTCCATTCCTTTTGTTCTTCAGGAGACATTCTTTCATATAATTTCCTTTCTCCGGGAAGGTATTTTCTTTCATATTCCATATATCTAAATACAAAAAAAAATTATTTAAAGATTATTGTGGTTTAAGAGATGTTTGATTCCTTTATCCTTTTTAATAATCCAGAATCTTGTAATTCCCCCATACTTTCTCTTACATTGTTGCTTTTAAGATATTTTTGAACATCTGCTATTCTTGAACCACTCGTTGCCGTGTTAGGCTCAATCACAGAATAATCTATTTGTCGGCATGTGCCTGGATTATTTTTTTCTTTACTCCTCAGAGTATTCGGGTAATTATTACTTTTTCCCATATCTCCAGACTTATTTTTATTAAATATCTTATAAAATGTATCATACCATGCCATATATTTATATGTAAAAACAATTATTTAAAGATTATTGTGGTTTAGAGATGTTTATATCTCTCACAAATTCATTAACATATTTCATTAGAGAATAGTTTTTTATTACAACATCAAGATTAAGAGGAAGTTACCTTAACCTCCTCTTTTTTTAATTTCTTTTTGCTATTATTAAGTTTATCAATTAAACAGATATCTTTTTCGTCGTTGTAAATAATTAAAGAGTATGAAGGAGTCATTTTTTCTTTTCCTATCTCAACTAACTCAAAAATAGAGTACCATTTCTCTTTTCCAGAGGGCAATTTATCAAAACCTTTGTCCCAATCCTCTACAACCTGAAATCTTTTATCCTTAATTGACAGAATTTTTCCTTTTTTTATCTCTTCTACTTTATCTGGATTTAAAATTTCTATATTTTCCATGTTAGACAAACCTTAATGAAATATAAAAATCTATTTCCTCTTCAAAAATCCATCAAGATGTTTAAAATAATCTTCTTCTCTTGACCTTGCAAGTCTTTCAACAATCAACTCAGGAGTGGAATTTGCTAGTCTTCCTAAAACAGGATTATGATTAACAATAAGATTAAATTCTTTATCTAATCCTTGAGCCTCAATCCCATCAATTCTTGTTTTTTCAGGAAGGAAATTCTTAATTTCATGACCTAAATGAGTTGCAACAATTAAATACGCATTTTTTTTAATAAAGTAATCAGTAGTAGCAGAAATTATCTTTCCAGCAACACCCGGTTCAGTAACTGATTCAATTTCATCAGCTAAAATTAAAACTTTTTTCTTTTTATTTTCATCAAGATTTATTTTAGACATTTGATCCAAAAGATTCTCAAACGCTCCTTTAGAAATATCTCCTTTGTTCTTAGCAAAATAATAAATTTCTGAAAATAAAGGCAAATTAACTCTTCCTTTAGAACTAACAGGAAGCCCTAATTGTTTTAGTGAAATAAACTGGATAATATGTTCCATCAAAGTAGTCTTACCTCCTGAATTCGCTCCTGTTAAGATAGATGCTTTTTCTTGTTCATTCAAATGAAAAGAAACTGGTTGAGGATTTTCTAAAAATATATTATGCGAGTTTTCAATTTTTAGTTCTTCAGAGATTTCTGGAAATACTTCTTTGTCTTTCATAAATTTTGAAACACCTGAAATAAAATCTTGTTCTAAAAGCAAATGAGAAATTTCTTTTAATTTTTTAGGAAGATTTTTTATTTTATCTGAATTCTCTTTTATTCTTTCAGAAACACTAGAATATTTTTCTGTATTTTGTTTTGCAATCTCTCTTTCAAGTTCTTCTTCATCAATCTCTAAAGGAATTTTTATTTTAATAATCTCTTCAGGAATTCCAGATTTTCTTATTTCTTCTAATGCAATTTCTTTAATTTCCTTGGGTAAAGCTCCCTTACTTAAAATCTCAACTAAACTTTCTCCAGAAACAGATAAATCTTTAGCTCTTTGAACAACTGCATTATTTATTTCCTGAATTTTGTTTTGGACTTCGTCTTTATCTAAAACTTTTTTTTCAGAACTTTCACTAATTAAATTAAATAAAGGAAAAATTTCTTCTACTAATTCTTTTAAATTTCCATAGGAATTTTCCTTTAAAATTTCAAAATTATTTTTCCAACCAGATAATTCTTCAAGATATCTTTCTAAATAAGCTTCTTCAATAGAATTAAGAAAAACTGCTTGAGGTAATTGTTCTAATGCAATTGAAAATTCTGCACAATCCAAAACTTGGACAAGGTCTTTTTCTTCTAGTATTTGTAAATCATTTTCAGAAACAAGTAATTGAGTAGGAATACCTCTTTTTTTTAATTCATTAAATGTTTCTCCACTTTCAGTAACCACCACAACATCATAATCAGGAGTCCAATTTTTTCTAGGATTTTCCAAATCCTTTAGAAAATAATTATTTAATATTTTAGAATTATTTTTTATCTCCTTAAAAAATTCTTGTCTATTAAATATATCATCTTCTTGATTAACAAAATCAAAATAATTTAATAAATTAGATGTATCCGGAAAAATAAAATTTTCAGAAATTATATTTAAAACTTTTCTATGAACCTTTTTTGCATCAGGAGTTTTAAAAATACTTTTAGATTTTTGTTTTATCTGAGACTTTGTCTTATTAAAAGGACTTAATTCATTTTTTTCTATAAATTCATCAAACTCTTTTTCCATAAGAAAACTAAAATAATTTCGGTTTTAAAGATTTGTTATGATTAACTAGTTATTTTAAAGAAAATTAGAGATTAATTTTCCAACTACAAAAGTCAAAACAACCACAATTAAAGCAACAATTAGATGTTCTCCGATTTTCCCAAGAGGATTATCTTTTCTTTTTTTAGCTATTCTGTAACTAAATATCCCAATTATTAGTGAGCTTATCCCTATACTTGTATAAATTCCTGTTTTTAATGACAAGAATGCTATTGGTATAAGGAAAATTCCTGAAAATACTAATTTTGAAAAAAAAGTCGCAAAAGTTGCTTTCCAGATATTTTTATGATTCGTTTTCTTATTTGAAGATTCTTCTGATATATGAATTCCAAGAGCATCTGAAAAAGCATCTGCAATTGCAACAGAAAGAATACCTCCAATAATTGCAATTTTTGAACCAGTACTTGCATATAAACCTATGATGACTCCTAAAGTAGTTATAACTCCTGAAGTTACACCGAACCCAAAACCTCTTTTTTCTGATTTTCCAAAATTAAACATATTAATTAAAAAGTTTTTTTCTATAAAAACTTAATCATATACTCTCCTTTATCTTCTTCTAAAACATAGCCCAATTTCCTATAATATTCTCTAACTCCAACACCAGAAATAACTTTTATTTTTTTACACCCTTTTTTCTTAGAAATTTTTTCAGCTTCATTCATTAACCATTTTCCTAAACCTTTGTGTTGAGAAATTTTTCCTTCCTGCCCCAATTTTAATGCCTTCCCATAAACATGTAATTCCCTTATTATTGCATTCTTATTTTTAATCCTTAATCTTAATAATCCAAATAAAATATCATTATCATTAATAATTTCTAAAAAATATTCTTTTCCATTGGAAGCAGTGTATTTTGTTAATTTTAATTTTAAATTTTTATTAATTTCCTCTTCTCCTTTGTATTGCATTGCAAAACCAATTTCTCTATATCTTATCTCTTTTAATTTTATATTTTCTTTTCTTAATTCTTTTTCTATTTCTGCTCTCAGATCAATTTTAGTGGTTCCAGCAACAATATATTCTGGAGGTATTTCTCTCATAACCCTCATAACTCTACAATACCTTGGAGTTTTTTCTAACATTTTAATTAATACTTTTTTAATTTCACTTAAATTATAAGGAACATAATCTGCTGTCCAATATAATTTTTCCAGCTCACTTCCAGGTATTACTTGGCAAGGATAAAGTTTTAACTGATCTGGTTTAAATTTAGAATTTGTGAATATTTTTTTAAATTTTCCAATATCTTTTTTAATACTGCTTCCAGGAAGTCCAGGCATCAAATGATAACCTATTTTAAATCCTGCCTCTCTTAAATCTCTTGTTGCTTTTTCAACATCTTTAACAGTATGCCCTCTTTTTACTTTTTTGTAAATTTCATCATCAATAATTTGAACTCCCAATTCAACTCTTGTACAACCAAACTCTCTCATTCTTTCAATATATTGAAAACATTCATCAGGACGGGTTTCAATACATAAAGCAATACACCTTCTTTCTGCAGTTTCATTGAGTTTTTTTGCTTTCCCTAATGTAGAAGAAACTTTTTTATTTAAACCATCATAGATTCCCTTGATAAATTTATACTGAAAATCTTTTGGATATTGTAAAAAAGTTCCACCCATAATTATAATTTCTATTTTATCTGTTGGGTGATTCATTGCTTCAAAAGCATCAATTCTTGCTTCAACTTGTTCTTTGGATTTGTAGTTAACTCTAGAAGCTCTCATTACAACAGGACTTTTTGGAGTATAAGACTGAGGAACATCCAGATTAGGACAATAAATACACTCTCCATGATCACATCTTCTCGGAGGCAACATAATTGCAACAGGTGTTATTCCGGAGATTGTTTTTGTGGGTTTTCTAACTTCGTTTTTTTCTGGAGGTAACATATATTAAAGAAAAATAGAAAAGTTAAAAGGATTTGGGTTTGAAATTTTACTGCACAATAATGCCGTAATTATTTTACAAAACTTTTTAATTCAAAAACATTTAATTATTTTATGGAACAAGAAAACCAAGAGAAAGTATGGGATAAGATTGCTCAAGAATGGCACGAGTTTAAAAAAAGTCCTTCTGAATCTGCAACAGAATTTCTTAATAACTCTAGAGGGAAAGTCCTTGATTTTGGAAGCGGTTCAGGAAGGAATTTATTAAATCTGAAATCTTCAAAAGAAAGAGAATTATATTTATTAGATTTTTCTAAAGAAATGTTAGATAAAGCAGAACAAAGAGCAAAATCTCTTGGTTTGGAAATTAAAACAATAAAATCTCCTCTTGAAAAAACTCCTTTTGAAAATAATTCTTTTGATTCTGTTGTTTGCGTAGCTGCATTACATTGTGTTGAAACCTCTGAAGCCAGAGAGGCAGCAGTTGAAGAAATTTTTAGAATATTAAAACCCAGAGGAGAAGCAGAAATTGAAGTCTGGAATAAAGATTCTGGAAGATTCAAAAATGCACCCAAAGAAAAATTTATTTCATGGAGAGATAAAGGAAAAAGATTTTATTATCTTTACACAAAAAACGAAGTATTTGAATTATTCAAATCAAAAGGCTTTGAAATTAAACAAGAATTAGAACATAAAGTTAATATTGTTTTTATTGTTAAAAAACCAAAAGACTAAATTTTTAAACAAAACTCTCCTTTAATTAAAATGATACTTGGGTGGATAGGATTTGGATTAATAACTTTGTCTTTTATAATTTTAAATACAAAATTCAAAAACTGGTTCTTTCATATTGATGCTGTAGGTACTGGTTTACTTGTAATCCACTCAATCCTAATACAAGATCTTCCATTCATAGCAGTAAACAGCATAATCTTTTTATCTCTTGTAGTCAAGATATTTAACAGAGGATTAGAAAAGTAACCTTTTGAGATATTTTGTTGTTATTCTTTAGTTACAAATAACCGAAAGATTTTTAAAGAATAAACTTCTGAATTTGATATGGAAGATAAAAAATATTTCAATATACCCTTTATTTGGTCTGATAAGGAAAAGACAACAGGAGTAGATGTTAATCTATTATATAAGAGAACATCACAATATTCTAAAGGAGTTAATATTGGGGTTTTATTTAATGTTTCTGAGGGAGATATGAAAGGAGTTAATATTGGAGGTTTAGTTAATGTTTCTGAGGGAGATATGAAAGGAGTTAATGGAGGTTTATATAATGGTTCTGGTGGAGATATGAAAGGAGTTAATATCGGTGCTTATAATGAGTCTAAGGGAGATATGAAAGGAGTTAATATTGGGGTTTTAGGTAATGTTTCTGAGGGAGATATGAAAGGGATTTCTTTGGCTGGAGGACTTAATTATGCTGGCAAAGTTAATGATTATCTAATTAGTTATGGAACTTTAGGAAATGTTGTTGAAGAAAAATCAAAAGATTCCTTTGGATTACAATTAGGGTTGTATAATAAAGTCGGAGATCAATATTCTCCTATAGTTAATATTTGGGGTGTTAAAAATATTCCTAAATTAATTAAGAAGTCTTTTAATAAAGGTAAAAATAAAAATTTGGAGGATAAAGTAGAATAAAATGACAAACAAAACAATAGATAAAAAAGGATTAGGAAAGAAAGTTTTAGATAGTGCTAAATATGCTGGAAGAATTGCATTAGCAGGTTCACTCACATTTTTTGTTGGAGCGGGAATTTATAGTATTGGCTCAGGTATGGTACAAGATATTAAGGATATAAATAGGTTTTTAAACCAAAAACAAGCAGTAATAAATTATGTAGACAAAGACAATAATGGATTAAGCCACAAAGAACAATTTAAAATTTATAATTTAATGGAAGTTGAAGATAGTTCTAAAACATATAAACCAACAACTCAGGATTGGAAAAGAGCATATAATAAAATAAAAGATAAGGAATAAAATGACAAAACACTACAATCCGCAGCAAAGAACAGCAAAACTAGTTGAACTTGTAAACGAAGATTTAACTTCAAATTATAAATTCAAGGATAGTTCAATTGACTTTAGAAATCCTGCCGGAGAAAAAGGTTCAAATTTAGTTTATTTAACTCACTCTAATAACTTAGATGAAAAAGATGTTAAGAATGTTGCAATGAAAACATTTGAAGATAATTATAATGGAATTTTTGATTTCTATTACAAAAACAAAAGTTTTGAAGAATTAAAAGAAATGAAAGAAGATACTAAAAATACTTCTGAACAATTAAAGGCCAAGAATTTCTATAATCCAAGGAAATTTAATCAAAGTCCCGGAAATTTCAAAATGTCAAAATCACTTGCAGGAATGATGGCAGGTATGGGAGCAGGATGTTTTTTAGTTGGAGCAGATTTTACAGGAGGCATGGTTGCTTTAGGAGGTACCGGAGCATTGGAATTTTCTAGAAGAATTAATTTGAAAGACTCAAGAAAAGAGTTAGAGTCAATAAATCAGAACATAGAATATTACGACAATTTCAAAAGAAATATTGAAAATTCAGATGTAAACATAATTCCTATTGAAGAAGCCAAAGAAATTTACAATGAATTACCAAAATCTAAAGGAACAGGAAGGTTTGTGAAATTAGATTTTGATTCAGTAAATCAAGAATTAATTGATGTTTATAACAAACATTAACACTATAAAATATATATT
>CAZGCP010000016.1:0-8516 GCA_964524525.1 Candidatus Woesearchaeota archaeon | reverse complement strand
TCCAACAAATAAAAAAACTCTTTCTTTTCAATCGTCTTGTCAGATTCTGAAAGTCCGATTTTCTCAGCAAGTTTCAAAAATGCTTCTGGTTTATATCCTTGTTTTTTTAGTGATTGTATTGTTGGTAATTGTGGATCATCCCATCCAGAATATTTTCCTTCTTGAATTCCTTGTTTAAATTCTGTGGTTGAAAGATGAAGTCCTTTAAGATGTAATCTTCCTAAAAATCCTGTCCAAGGAATTCTATTTTCAAAACCTAAAGCTTTGTAAATTATTTCCTGTCTTTTTGCATTGTCTCTGTGGTCTTTTCCTCTAATGATGTGCGTCATTCCTGTTTCTAAATCATCAACTGCAACAGATAAATTCATTAATGGCCAAACTTTATGTTTTTCTTTGATGTGGGGGTGTTCTTTTTCATTTATTCTTGCAATTGGAAAATCTCTCATTGCAGGATTTTTATGTTGCATTCCCCCCAAATCTTCAGGAGTTTTAACTCTTAAAACAGCTTCACCCTTCTTAAAACCATTAGAAGCTATCATTTTTTCCCAGTCTTTAAGATTTTCTTCAATACTTTTACTTCTACAAGGACATTCTTTTTTCTTTTTGGAATACTCTCTAAATTCATCACCAGAACAAGTGCAAACATAAGCTCCCCCTTTTTCAATTAAATTAATAGCATAACCATAATACAAATCTAATCTCTCTGACTGGACCATAATTTCAGCCTCACCATTAGAAAGCCATTTAGAATCTTCTTTCAATAAGTCATATACTTCAGTATAAACATTTTCAGGGTTAGTGTCTTCAATCCTAAAAAACATTTTACCTCTGTATTTTTTAACATATGCAAGATTTAAACAAAAAACTAAAGCATGTCCAATATGTAAAGGACCAGAAGCTGAAGGAGCAAACCTCATTACAACTTTGTTTTTTGTATTAGGAAGTTCAGGTAATCCTTCTCTGATTTCTCTTTCAGAAACTTCCTCTGAAAATTTATCATATTCTTTTTGTTGTTTTTCTAATGAAAGTTGATTCACTTCAGAAATAATTTCATTAATCTTTTTACCATGAGTACCCATTTCAGACTTTTCAAGCCCTTCATTAAATAAAGCAGAAATTACTGGGCCCGATGCTGCCACCCCGTCGTGAGATAAAGCATTCTTTAAAGCATAAGCCATTGCCTTTTTTTCTAGAGTTTTTTCATCCATAAATAAATTTAGAATTAAGCATTAAAAAATCTTCCTAATAACCAGAACTATTCTTTTTTTCTAAAACTTCAACTCTTTGTTCAATTCTGTAAATCTGATTAGAAAGATTTTCAATTTGTTCAGTTAAATCTTTTAATTTTTTAGACAATCTTCTCTTTTTTTCATCAGGATTTACTGTGTCTTTATAGCTTTCATTATCTTGAGAAGTATTGGGTGTAGAATCTGAACTATTCCCTCCAAAAAATCCTCCAAAAAAACCCATTCCTGAATTTGTTCTTGTATCAGATTCTTGACTTATTGTATTTGTTGAAACATTATTCTGTGAAGAGGTTAGATCAGTATACTCTCCAGAATTTTCTTGTATGGAATTATTTTGTAATTCTTGCCTTATTTCTGAATTCCTAACTTTTCTTTTATTATGCATTTCCCCCAAATCAACAAAATCCTTTTTTTCTTTCCTCTTTTTAAAAAATCCCATATAGGATTAAAGTGGAGGATGTTTATAAGTTTTCTGAATCAAACATTTTTTAAACACAAGAACATTATTTTTTATATGGGAGAAGTAAAAGAAATTTCACAAATAATATCAGAAATATGCCCCAAGTATAAAAAAGGGGAAGCAGATGCTTCACATACATTAGTGTATGATTCTGCTGCAGAAACATTGGAACCTATTTATTTTTTTATTGTGGATTTAATGAATGATTTTGGTTTAAAAACAGAAAAACTTGTAGATAATTTTACAGCCTCTCCAGGTTCAGGACAATTCTCAGATTTAGGACAAAAAGCTTCTGTAATGCAGCAAAATGCAGCCTCTTACTTAGAAAAAGCAAATGCTATAGTTAGAAGTGTTTTGAATTTAACTTATGATTTAAAAGATATGAGAACAAGATTAGACCAATATAATAAATTACATTCAAAAGATAGAGACAAACAAGAAGCAGCACTTTTATCATTAAAACAAATATGGATGGATAAGGTTGATATGCAAAAAGGGAACTCAAGTGTTAAGATGCTTACTATTCAAGGAGGATTTACAACTTTAATAGACGCCTTTCTTGCTACAAAAGATGAAAAATCAGTAAACAAATTAGATTTAAATGATAGAGTTAAAAGAATTTTAAAACCAAGAATAGCAGAATTTCATAATTGGGTTAAAGAATCAGAAAGAGAATTAAGGAATAGGTATGCTGTTGAAAAAGATTATTTAAGAAGTCAGATAAATAGTTTAAAGCTTTATTCAAGGTGGGCAAAACCATATTTAAAAGCAGCAGAACAATTAGAAATGAAGGGGCACGAAAGAGAGCCGGGTTTGGTTAAAATTTTTGATACTTTATTATTAGAATTAACTTTATTTGGTAAATCAAAATTAAAAGTAAAGGACTTGGCTCAAGAAGGAGAGCTTCCAGAGAATTTTGCAAAAACAAAATTTTTAAACAAAATGAAAAGAGATTATTATTCATGTATTTTAGTTGATTTTAGGTTTAGAAGTTTTCCTCAAAGAGTATCTCAAGGACAACATTTTGCTTTTGGAGGTAGAGCTGAAATAACTTTCAAAGCTTATTCTCTTAATCAAGATGAATTGGATAAATTAAATGAAGAAATAGATAAATCAGATGTAGCAGATGTTATGAAATTAGTTAGAGGAGCAGCAGAAGAAAGTTTAGATAAAATTCAAGAAGATATTAATTTCTTTTTAGAAGAAAAAGATGAAAAAGTAGGAGAAAAAGAAAAAAAGAAATTTGGAGACGACTCCAATCCATTTGTAGCTTTATTTGGAGGATACAATGAAAAACCTTCAAAAGAAAAATCTAAATCTTCAGAAAAAAAGAAAGAACCTGCAAAAGAAAATTGGTATGAAAAAGAATACTTAAGACCTATGGCAATAGAAGGAGCAAAAGATAAAGCTTTTACACTTTTTAATACTTATAAAAAAGCCCATGGAATGCCCACATATATTTAGTATATAAATTTATATATTTCCTTTTTCTAGGTTTTTTATGAATGAGAAAATAGATAAATTTTTAAAAAAAGAAAAAATACTTTGGCATAATCATTTTATTCCTTCCCTAATTAGCGGAGTAATAATAGGGGTTGTTTTCTTTTTATGGGAACTTACTACTTCAAATATTATTCTTTTTGCCAGTATTTGTGCTTCAGCAGTCATATTAGCAAACACTAAATCCCATCATTTATTTAAATTAAGAACTGTGATTTTGTCTTATCTTTTTTCTGGATTTTTTGCATATTTCGTATATCTTTTTAACCACCATGTTTATGATTTGCATATTTCTTTAAGTATATTCATATTAATCTTTTTAATTGCACTCTTACAATATCTTTTAAATATCGTCCATCCTCCTGCTATAAGTGCTTCAATTTCATTTATTCTTTTAGAAAGATCTGCAGATTCTCTAATTTATGCTTTTATAATAATGGTTCCTACATTTATTTTAATAAGACTATTTGTTTATCTCTTTTCACAAAACCTTACTATAAGAGAATTTTGGAATGAATTTAAAAAAGAGTGGTTTGATTAAATTCCTCGATAATCAAGTTCATTATTAACAACAGCAACAGTTTGAGAAGCAAAATACATTTTATTTCCAATAGAAACTTCTTTGATTAGCCCTGATTTTTTTAATCTCCTAATTTCTGCTTTTGGTAAACCTTCATGATCTCCAATTATAAAAACACAATTTTCAGGAATTTTAGATTTTCTTATATCTTCTCCTCTTTTTTCTAAAAGAAATATTTCATTATCTTTCTCAACTAAATTTTCAATAACATCTAAAAAACTTTTTCATTTTCCCCCATTAATAAGTTAAGAATTATGGATTTAAATGTTTTTAGTATCGAAAGTGTTATATATTCTGTTTAACTATCTTTAATTATTAAATAAGTAAATAAAATGGTAAATCCAAGAAAACAAAGAGAAATTTGGAAAGTGCAAGAAAAATGCAATCTATCTAGTAGATTGGATGAACCTGGTCTAGAAGATTTTAAAGAAAAGGAAAAAATAGATTATAATAAAGTATTTTATTCTTCAAAAAACTTCAGAAAAAATTATTCTAAGGATTAAATTCCTCGATAATCAAGTTCGTTATTAACAACAGCAACAGTTTGAGAAGCAAAATACATATGTGGGCCAATTGAAACCGGGGTTAAAACTTTTTTCAATCTTTTCATTTCTTGCTTTGGAAGACCTTCGTGATCTCCTAAAATAAAAGCACAATTTTTTGGTATTTTAACCTCTCTTAAGGACTTTCCTTTTTTATCCAAAATAAAACATTCAATTTCTTTTTCCCTTAGTTCCTCAATTACTTTCAAAAAAGATTTCTTTTCTACAGAGCATCCTGGAACAACTTCTGTTTTTTCCCCTTTTTTACCTTTGTAAAGAATTTTTTGAATTATTTTTCCAACATCTTTTTTATTCAATCCTAATTCATCTGTTACTTGAATCTGGATATGCTTTGGAGGATCTGGCATTCCGTAGAATACAAAATGGAAGATAACATCTTTTCTAAACCCATGAGACAAAAATACTCCCTGAATTAAACTATGAATAGCAATATCCATTCTACCTGCCTTCATCAATCCTCCTTCTTTACCAGAAGAATATTTAGACAAGGCCTTTCCAGAAGTTGCTGCTGAACTTGAAAAATAAACAAAGTGTTTCATTTTAATATATAGAAAATCTAAATTATAAAACTATTGATAATTAAATTTAATAATACTTTTTGATAATAAAAGAAATTTTTGCCGTCATTCCCTCAAAGGCTGCATCACAAAACGAGGCTTGGCAAAAATTTCTTTTCCTCTAAGAACATCATACATTCCAATAAATTTTCCTTTACAAAAAACAGAAATTATTGAATCTTTTTTAACTCCAGTATCTTTTTCAACATCAGACTTGTAAATGGGCTTTCCAGTTAAAATTGTTTTTAAATTATCTTCTTTAATTTCTATTGGGGAATAGACTTCAGAAACTATTTCTGCAGGGATAATTAATTTTTTTAGGGGTTCTTCATTCCCTTTTTTGCATTCGTCAATTGCTTTTTCTAGTTCATGGATTTTTACTAATGGATAATCTCCCTTTTCCTTGAAAATTCCTGCACGAGTTCTTCTTAATTCTAGCATATGCATCCCCACTTCAAGACTTTCTCCCAAATCATGAATTAATTTTCTTATGTAAGTTCCTCCTTGGCATTCAACATGAAATAAAATATCTTTCCCATCTTTTTCTAGAATATCAAATCTTTTAATCTCCCTTTCTCTTTTTTGCCTTTTAACTCGGGATTTTACTGGAGGCATTTGGATTATTTTTCCAACAAAACTTTCTTTTATTTTTTCTTTTATTTTTTCAATATCTATTTCTTCATGAATTCTCATTATTCCAATATATTCTTTATCTTCTCCTAAGAAATACCCTGTCAATTTACAAGCTCTGTTTAGTGCTATAGGTAGAACTCCAGTAACCATTGGATCAAGAGTTCCAAAATGCGAGGTTTTTCTTGCACCAAAAGGTTTTAATTTTTTTCTTACAAAATCTGAAACATCAAAAGAAGTTTTTTTAGCTGGTTTATCTATCTTAATAATTCCAAACTCAAATAACTCTTTCAGGTTTTTTTCTTTTTCTGTTTTTTCATTCATTTTAAAATAGAAGTATTAGAGTGTATAAAAAGTTTATCGCGCTTTATTACTAGTTTTCTTTTTTCCAGCTTCCCTATCTGGTTCTTTTTTTGTAGTATCTTTATTTTCTTTTGATTTTTCTTTTAAATTTTCTTGATTAGCCTTTTCAACAGATTCTTGTTTTTCTTTTTCTTCTTTTTCATCTTCTACTCCATCCTTGTCTTTGTCTTTATCTTCTTCACTCTTTTTTACTCCCTTTAATGCTTGTTTTGCTTTTTCTTGAGTGGATTGTTTTTCTAATTTCTTTTGTTCAGCAATTTCTTGAGATACTTTTTCTAATTTTTCTTCTCTCTGTTTCTTGTATTTTAGTTTTTCAGGTAATTTTACTAGAGTAACATTAACAGTTCCATCTTCATTTTTTACAGCTTTAACCTTTACTTTTGCAGGAGGTCTTTTAATGCTCCTATGCCAGATATATTCATTCACATATTTATCAACTTTAACTTTGTTTAAATCTCTGTCTTCAACTTTCATATGTTTAGCTAAAAATTCTTTTATTGCCTTCATAGCTTTATTAGCTTTTTTATAACAAGGAACTAATTTAAATTTTCTTCTAAGTGGAATAACATATTCTCTTTCAAGTTTTTCAGATTTTTTTTCTTGTGTTTTTTTTTCAGCCATTTTCGTTTTTATGGTTTATTTTGGTTTGTAGTTTATCTTTTTAAAAGACACATTAGCCCATGTGATATTTTCTTTGTTTTCTTGGTTTAATATGTAATTTTGTTCTTCTCCAACTCCTTCTATGTCTTGTTATTGCAGAAGGATGAACTCTTTTACCTGCTCCAAATTTTTTTAAAACTACCCAAACTGGAGCCCATTTGGTGTGTTTTCCTTCTTTTGCAAGTTTAATTTTTTTTTCTTTATTTTTGATTGGCATTTTATTTAATTTCCTCTAGGAATTTTTTACCTTTTTCTGTTAATTGTCTTCCTGGTTTTTTACTTCTAACTCCTTTTATGTCCTTGGCCATTTCAGTTAATCCTGCTTTATCTGATTGTTGTAGAATAGTTCTTATTATTTTTCCTCCAGCTCTTTTATATCTTTCAGGTTTACTTCCTCTATCTTTTTTACTTCCGTATTTTGTTCTTAATCTATTTACTCCTACAATATTTTTTTTATAAATTTGTCTTAAGATTGAAGCAGCTCTTTTATACCAAAAATCAGAGTCTTCAGGAGGTCTTTCTTTAGCTGAACCTGTTTTAACAAAACTAGCCCATTCTGGTTTTTTAAATTCAGGCATTTCTTTAAGAGCTTTAGCTAATTTTTCATTATATTCTTGCACATTTAATTCATATACTGCATTCATTTTATTTTATGGCACTCTATACAGAGCTAGATTGTCTCGGAGAGACATTTACCTTATAATTTAAGGTAAAGTAGGGTTTTTAAATTTATTTATTTTGTTTTTTAAGAACTATTTTATATCCAATAGTTTTTGCAGAATATTTTCCTTTTAGTTTCTCAAGAATTTCATTTTTAATTTCTTTTAATTCTTCTCTATCTCTACAACAACTTTTTAACACAGCTATTTTAAGGTTTCTTACTTTTTTCAAATGATCTTCTAAAGTAGATATAAAATTATCTGTTATTCCATTTTTTCCTAATTGTATTTCTTTTACTGCCATTTTAATTTAAAATTTTGTACCCTATAATATCTTCAAACATTAAAAAATATAAACCTTTGTATCCTTTAACATTATATCCTAATTCTTCTACCTCTTTTATATTTTTCCCTATATAATTTATTGCTTTTGATGGATGCATTTCAAAACTTCTTTCAAATGCTTTTTCAAGATGATTTTCTATTTCTTTTTGTTCTCTATCCATTTTTGTATTTCTTGCTTTTTTATTTTAACACTTTTTTTATTTTTTACTCCAAATGTTCCAGTTTTCATATTTTTTTCTTTGTAAATGTCTTTTCCTTCAAAATAATTTACAATAACATCTCTTTTGTTTTTCTTCCAATCTTGACTTTTAGAAGCACAAAAAATTGCAGCTTCTTTTATATCTTTTTCATTTGCATTCTCTTTTATATTAACAAAAGAGCTCCCAGGTTTATCTGTGTGTAAAACAATTTCATCTTTTTCACATTGTTCAATTAATTTTTCATTATTTTTTTCATTTTTACCCCCTAAAACAAGTTTTCCAGAAGAAGTTATCATAATGTGAAAATTTGGTTCTTTATTTATCCATTTATCTACTATTACTAATGCTTTTTTTTGATTATTCCATGTTAATTTTTGAAAAGCTTTTTTAAATTCTAACCACCGATAATCAGAATGTTCTTTTTTATCAATTTCAATTTTTTCGTCTTTAGGGTTTTTTAATTCTACTGCAAATAATTTAAATGTTTGCCCAATGACTCCAGGCCTGTCTTTAAATTCCCTAGGATAATCATATTTTCCTTCATAATCAAATTCCTTTATTTTTTTATAGTCTAATCCAGTTTCTTCTCGAATTTCTCTTTTCACAGTTTGCTTGTTTTTTTCTCTTTCTTCTACACCTCCCTTAGGAAACTCCCATCCCTTCCAATGTTTTTTTCTTTTAAGAATTAAATATTTAATGCCTTCAGAAGTATTTGCATATGCTACCATAAAAACTGCTTTTCTATATTTTCT
>CAZGCP010000015.1:0-8988 GCA_964524525.1 Candidatus Woesearchaeota archaeon | reverse complement strand
TAGCACTTGAAACAGTTCCAATAACTTGCCCTAGTGTTTGAGATGCTACTTCTTTAGAAGCTTTTTTTGCAACATATTCAGAATAACTTCCAGTTTTTGGTGCTTTATATCCCTTTGATTTTAAATATGATTTATGGATATCTGAGGGAACATCCAATTTAGCATTTAGTACTTTATCTACTTTTTGTTTAAGAAGAGGGTCAGTAAAGGACTGAGAATTTAACCCTGAGTTTAGTTTAGAGGTAGCTTCAGGAACACTCTTACCAAATAATTCCATTGCTTTCTCCCAATACTTTATCCCTTTCATAGCCTTACCCAATCCACTTTTTGTTTTTTTTAATACTTCTCCCACTCCCCCTGTCTCTTCTCCCCCACCAACATTTAAATCAGAACTTGTTGTTTGAATTTCATTAGTTTCTTCAGTTTCTATATTATCTACAAGAGGATTTTTTTGTATTTCTCCCTCACAACAAGATGTTTGTGTTATAGGATCAGTTTTTTTAGTTCCTAAGCAATTATAGTCTGCAGGATTATACCATTGCCCTTCAGAACAAAATCCCCCTCCAGAATTTGAATAAGTTGTTTCTTCAGTTTCTTCTTCAATTATATCCTTACAACAAGTCCTAGGAGTGTTACTATCTGGATCATTTGTACAATCCTTATGACCTAAATTTTCTTCTTGACTAATACAATAAATTTCACAAGTTCCCCCTGCATTTAGACATTCGCTCCCATCCCCTATAGCACCAACACCCCCAAAACTTTGTCCAACAGAATAAGCAAATGCAATTATTCCAATAATTAAAATCAAAATTTCAAATTTTGCTATCTTTCCTCGTCTGTCTTTTTTTAATTTTTTTAACATTTTATTTAACCATAACTATTGTAAAAGGTTTCATAATAACCATTATCCCATAAATTTTTTAATTGCTCTTCAGTATACAAATCTTTTATTCCAGTAACATTTTCTTTTACTTTTGGACCTTCACCTTTTTTCATTTTAACTTTTTGAAAAATATGTTGATAGGTTTCACTTTCTCCACTTCCACTTTCTCCTGCAATGTTTTCTTTAATTCCACAATCTCCTAAAGACCTTGCCCTTATTCTTAAAAAATTCATAAAATCTGCATGCGTTAAAAATACTGGAGGTTCGTTTCTTTTTTCAGAATCCCCTACACATTGAATGACTCCTGTTGTTCCACCTGTTTTACTTTTATCTTCACCTTTTATACAATAATGTCCTTGTCTTTCTGAAGCAACTAGTTCATTTGGGTTTTTATCTCCTTTCCATATTTCTCTCATCCCCTTCCTATCTACTCCTTCTGCAAAAGAATAATCTTCATCTGCTGTTTGTCCATAAAAAGGTATTGCAGCACAATTTCCTTTGAAACAATTTGCAGCTTTTTCTGATTGATCCCATTCACCTTTTCCCATTTTTTCTCTGCTTCTCATCCAATGAACTTCATAAAATGCTAATGAAGGAGTATTTCCAATTGAACAAGCACTTTTAGAGGGTGATTTTGGATTCCAGAATTCTACTCCTGGGGCAACAAGAGGAACACACGAACCTTGCTCTTGTTTTCTTACCTCTTCACTTTCTATTATTTTTTGATCAAATCTTAATCCAGGAAGCCATTTACAAAAACTAGAATTAGAACATTCAACTTGTTCTGTTATTTTTTGACAAAAACTAGCAGGATTTGTTCTACATTGAGCTATTGTGTAATCAGAATTATTGATTTCATATTCAGTGCAAACTTCTCTTCTTCTTGAAGCACAAGGTGTTTCTAAAACATCCCCTTCAGAACAAGTAAGTTTTAGATATTCACTTCCAGGAAGATTATACTCTTGGATTTTCATTAATTTTTTTATATCTTCTTCTAAGATTTTTCCATTTTCATTTGTTTGTATATGGTGAACAGTTCCTTTAGTTTCAGCACACCAACTTTCTCCGTTTTCATATTTTTCATCATCTTCTATATTTCCATTTCCATCAGTGTCATATTCACAACTTAAATCAGAACAAATATATTCTCCTATATCTGGTTCAGGATCAGAAGGTTTCGGGATTTGACATTTTGTTGACTCAACATATGAACAATCTCCACAAGTTTTTTTTACACCTTTAGAAGAACTAGAACTAACAATCCCACAATCTGGATTTTGAAGATAATTCCAATAATCTTGATTATTTTTTTTAAAAGAATCATAAACATTTGCTCTATTACCGCAACTATCTAAAAAATAAATTTTATCATCATAGCAAGTTGTTTTTTCAGTAAGACTACAATCTGTATTTAAATCTTTGTTAGTACATAAAAAACCCTCGTAAAAATCAATTTTAACATTTGAAACAGGATTTTTTAATTCACTCAAATATTCTCGAGAATCTTCTTTTTTTAAACAATCATTTTTAAGACTCATAATACATGAAATTTCATAATCTGTTTCAATAACACAAGCACCTCTAGAACTATCTGCAATTACTGCTGCACATTCTCCTTGTGTTGAAATATCTTCTCTAAAATTAATATCTATTTTGTAATCTGATGCCATTTGTAAACATCTTGCCTTTGTAACTAATGCATATTCATCTCCCATTAAACAACATCCTAATTGACATTCAGGAATTTCTTCTTCAGGTTTGTTTTTCCAAGTTCCATTTCCTTGATTACATAATGAAGAAGGAACATTTGACATGCAAGTTCCATCTTCAAAATCAATACATGTTCCTAATTTACAATAATCAGTATTATCACAATTTGTAGGAGCTTTTTGAGAACTAGCACATTCATCTTCTGGAACTTGTTGACACCATTCCCCGCTTGTAGTTTCCTTACAACAAACACTTCCAGGAATATGTATATCCCCATAATCTGGTTGTTCATCATATCCAAAAACATTTGTTAAAAGAATAATAGATATAAAAATAATAAAAAATGCAATACTTTTTGTTTTTTTATTTATCATTTTAAGGTAAAAATAAGCTTCTCGAAGCAAATCTAAATTTATTTTCTGTTTCTCTATCAGTAATAGTATAAACATTTGTCCCATCATATTTATTATCTCTTTCTATCTTTAAGTCATGATATAAATACATATATAACATAGGTTCTGCTTTACCTGCTACCACTTCTTTTTTAATTATGTCTTTTGCAATTCCCATCATTTTGTATAAGTTATAATTATATCCTATTTCAAAATTTTTATATTCTCTTGCATCTTCATCTTTTACTACATTTATTGAATAATCTGGAAGATTTAGGATAATTTTTTTTGGGATTAATTCTATTTTCATATCTCCTCTTTTCAGATTTACTTCATAACCTTCATCCTCATATATCTGTTCTAACTGATTAAAACAATTTTTTACATCTTCTTCTATACCTTTTTCAATTTCTTTTTTAATATGGGTTTTTAAAAAAGGTTGTTGAACAATACATTCATAATAAGGAACATCCACATAACAAAGATAAGCTATTTTTTCTCCTCTGTAAACTGTTGAAGGACTTGGTTCTAAACTTCCTCCCTGTAATGAAATTTTATTGACTACTTTTTCTAATTCAGGTTTTATACAAGAATGAATATATGTTTGTGGTTTTTTTATTGCTTTTTCTTTTGTAATGTCTATTTCAGGTCTAAGAACAAAAAACAAAACAACTCCCGCAACAATTAAAATACCGATGATTATAAAAATTGTAACTTGTCCTCTTTTATTGTTTATCCAACCTCTTTTAAACATATTTATCTCAAGATAGTTTTATTTAAAATAGTTTTGAAAATAATAATTATCAATTTAATTAGATTTTCAATATTTTACTCAGACAAGCCCTCAAACTTTTCAAATTTACTTCCAGAATAATATTTCGTGCTAATCTTCGGTCTCTACTCTTGGAGCAAGAATAAAAGATAAACTTAAATTTTCTTTATTAAAATCTAATTTTAAGGGATGGTCATTTGCAAAGTTCAAGAAAACTTTATCACAATTTTTAGCCCCTTTAGTAAATTTTTGTAAATATTCTAAACTATATTTTGCTCTACAATTTTCAGCTTCAATTTTTGCTTCATCAGAAGAAAATTCTGCTTTTGAAGAATTCATTCCTTTAGCTTCTATAATAAATTTATTTTCTTTAATAACAAAAGAACAGGAATCTCCCACAACACTACAATCTTCAATAGCATCTATAAAATCAACAGAATCAATTTCAACTTTTGCAGAAAACTCTAAGTCAGGCATATCTTTATCTTCTGCCTCTACTTCTATTAAATTTAAACTAAAATCTCTTTTTATTCTGTCTTGAATTTCAACCTCTAATAAGTTTTCCTTTTTCTTTAAAATCAAAACACTTTTTGATTTACATCTTTTAAGGACTTTTTTTAAACTTTCTAAATTGATTCCCAAAACAGTTTTTTCAGCTTCATATTCTAGAAAAGCAGATTTAGGAATTCTAAAATTAACCATTGCTACATTTGCAGGATCAATTGCAGTTAAACTCAATCCATTTTCAGTAATTTTTAATCTTGCTTCAGAAACAAGTTCATATACTAAATCTACTGCATTCAATAATAAATCAGGTTTATCTAATTTTAATAGCATCTAATAACTAAGCTCATATGTTTTTTAAACATTATTATTCTTTTATCATAAAATTAATATACCCTTTTTCCTATTTTATAATATGTTAAAAGAATTTGAAATTCAAACAAATGAAAATCAGGAAATAATAGGGATAACTGAAAAAGTTAAGGAAATTATTTTAGATTCAGGCATAGAATCAGGAATTTGTGTTGTTTATGTTCCACATGCTACAGCAGGAATTATAATAAATGAAAATAATGATCCCTCTGTTTCTGAAGATATTTTAAAACAGCTTAATGAAATCATCCCAAAAAATAATCATTACAAACACGACAAAATAGATAACAACTCCCATTCTCATATAAAATCTTCAATAATTGGACCAAGCGAAACAATAATAATTGAAAATAACAAATTGATTTTAGGAACATGGCAGGAAATTGCTTTAGTTGATTTTGATGGCCCTAAAAATAGAAAAATATGTGTTAAATTAACCAAAGATTAATTAAATAATTAATAGCTTTTCAAAATATGCAAGATTCTAAATCCTTAAAAGAAGAAAGAATAAAGAAAATAACTTCACTATATTATTCCAGAAAAGGCATTCAGGAAGCTATTTTTGATTTTTCTAAGGACAGAGAAATTTCTCCAAGGTATTTTGAAGGATTTGGTAAACGTCCGGATTCATTTCAATACAAAAACGAAATAATGGCTGTTGTAAACAAGGGGGCAACTTCATTTCATTGTTCAGAAGAAATATGGGAAGATCCCCTCAAAATTGAAACAGGTATGAAGGAATCAGAACTAAATTCACTAAGAAAGGGGTGGGATTTACTTTTAGACATTGATAGTAAATATCTTGATTATTCAAAAATCCTTACAAAACAAATAATTAAATTTTTAGAATTTAGAGGAGTTAAAAACATAGGAGTGAAATTTTCTGGAAGCAAAGGGTTTCATATTCTAGTTCCTTGGAAAGCTTTTCCAAAAGAAATTAATGGAGTTAAAACTTCTGATATGTTTCCCGAATGGCCAAGAATAATTTTAAAATACATTGGTGAAAAAACAAAACCTGAACTAATTAAAGAATTATCTAAACTTTCTTCTCCAAATAAATATGTTAGGGACTATAAGGCTTCAGAAGAAGTAATTCCAGATTTAATTTTAGTTTCTTCAAGACATTTGTTTAGAATGCCTTATTCCTTACATGAAAAAACTTCTTTGTCTAGTTGTGTTTTAGATAAAAATGAAATAGATAGTTTTGATATGAAGGATGCAGACTCTCTAAAAGTTCAAGTGAGAGATTTTATGCCTAATTCAGAAGAAGGAGAAGCTATGGAACTTTTGAGAGAGGCTTTAGATTGGAATCAAGAAACAAATTCTCAAAGAGAGGAGCAAAACTATGAAAATAAATCATTTAATCCAGTAAAAATAACAAATCTTTCTGAAAAGAATTTTCCTCCTTGTATTAAAAAAATATTACAGGGAATTGAAGACGGAAAAAAAAGGGCTTTATTTATTTTAATTAGTTTTTTCCGTTCTTTAAATTTAGATAGAGAAGATATTGAAAAAAGAATAAGAGAGTGGAATGAGAAAAATGATCCTTCATTAAAAGAAGGTTATTTAACTTCTCAATTTTCTTGGAATTTTAGGAAACCTCCAAGAATGCCTCCAAATTGCAAAGAATTTTATCAGGGAATAGGAGTTTGCCAGGAAGATAATTTTTGTAAAAAAATAAAGAACCCTGTAAATTATACTACAAGAAAGCACTTTAGTCAATCAAAAAGAAAAACCAATACTCCTAAATCAAATAATAAAAAGAACACAAATTTTAAAAACAAAAAATGATTAATTCTTTTATGAAAAAGAGTGTAATTTTAATATTATCTGTAATTTTATTATTTAGTTTGTTTCTTGTTTCTGCACAAAACAATACTTCAAATGACACAGAGGAAGGAATTCCTGATCCAGATGTTTCATCAACAGATACAGATCCTCCTAGTGAATTAACAATGATGGATAAAGCAAGAAAATGTGTTCAAAATCAAATAAATGATAAGGGAGGTTGTTCCGAACTTTCATTTCAAGAAAAAGTATTTTCTTTAGCTTCAATAGGGAGTTGTAAGGGAGATTTATTAGATGAAAAAGATTCTGAAGGATGCTTTCCAAAAGGAGGATGTGATGTAAAAAGTACTGCAATTTCTCTTTTAGCTTTAAAAAATAGTAATAGTGATATTTCTGGAATTGGTGATTGGATTTCTTCTCAAAATAAAACAGCATCTGATATGACTTGGTTTTTACAAATAACTCCTGAAGTTGAAGAAACAACTGAGTGTTCTATAAGTTATGGTGGAATTCAACCCCCTTCATTTACAATTGGAAAAGATAAAAAAATAAATACAATGTCTTTAGGAACTTCTTTATTGAGATCAGACAATGAATATTGGTTTGAAATTGATGAGGGAATATATGGACAAGAAATAATAATTTCTTGTAATACAAGTTTTAAAACAAATTTACTTTTTAAGGAAACAAATTCTCCTAATATTAATGTTGATGCTGGAACAAAATCTGCTTCAGCAGAAGGAACAACTTCACATGTTATAGATTCTTATTGTTTAAAAAGAAGTAGTGGAAGTAATACCTGTAATTATGAAGCAACTTTATGGGGAACTTTGGCTTTAGCCTCTTTGGAAAAAGATGTTTCTGGTTTTTATCCTTATTTAATAACTGCGAGTGAAACTCACACAGATTTATTACCTCAAGCTTTCTTGTATCAATTAACTTCCAAGGAAAAATATTTGAATAATCTTTTTGGAGAACAAAAATTAGCTGGTTATTGGATGGTTTCAGGAGAAAAATATTATGATACTGCAATTGCTTTAGATGCATTAAGATATACTAATTCTGATAAAAAAGACAAAACAATTAACTGGATTAAAAATAATCAAGATGGAGAAGGTTGTTGGAATTCTCAAAATTTAAGAGATACTTCTTTAATTATTTATTCTTTAGAAGAAAAAGCAAGGGCTCCAGGAGAAGAAATTCCAGAAGAAACTACTGATGAGGGTATTGGAATAAGTAGTTGTATTGCTTCAGGATATTACTGTTTATCTTCTTCAGTTTGTCAAGATGAAGGTGGAGAGGTTAAGGATGAATACTCTTGTGGAGGTTCAATGATTTGTTGTTCTAGAGATAATTCTCCTGATACGTGTTCTGATTTAAATGGAGATATTTGCTCAATAACTGAACAATGTGTAGGAGGAACAGAAGATGATTCTATTTCTGATTTATGGACTGGAGAGATTTGTTGTGTAGAAGGAACTTGTGAGTCAATTTATTCTTCTGAAGATGAAGGTAATGATTCAGGGGAAGATGGAGATAGTTATGATGGCTCTAATTGTAGAAGTATAGGTGGAACTTGTAAGGTTAATTGTGAGGATGATGAATCTGAGAATTTTGATGAGGATGATTGTGCTGTTGGAGAATATTGTTGTGTTCCAGAAAAAGGAGGAACAGGAGCATGGATTTGGATTTTAATAATTCTTATTATTTTAGTTGTTTTAGCAATAATTTTTAGAGATAAATTAAAAGAATATTGGATGAAGATAAAAGAAAAAGCTAAAAAAAGAGGAAGGGGTCCTTCTTCAAAAAGACCTCCGGGATTTCCTCCTAGAAGACCTCCTCAAGGACCAAGAAGAATAATGTCTCCTAGAGGCCCACCAAGACAAGGACCTTCTAGAAGAAAGCCTAAGAAATCAAAAGAATTAGATGAAACTCTTAAAAAATTAAAAGAAATGGGAAAATAAACTTTATTAATGCTTTTTTCTTTTAATTAAAATGAAAAAAGAGATAACTATTTTATTGCTTGCAATTTTTTTAATTAGTTTTGTAAATTCAGCACAAATTTCTTTAAATAAAAACGAATACTCTAAAAAAGAAACACTAATAGCAGGAGTTTCAGGAGATTTTTCTGAATCCATTACTAATGAAAATATTTATTTATATAGAAATTGGAATAGGGTTCCTTTTGATGCTTTGGTTATTGAAATAGGTGACATGTTTTTTATTTCTGGAATTTTGGAGATTTCTGATCCTGGAAATTATACTCTTCAAATAGAAGATGTAGAATATAAAGAAGAAAATATTTTTACAGATGCTCCTATTTCAAAAAAATTTATACTTAATAATGAAATTGCAGATTTTAATATAAATCCTGGAGTTATTAAAACACAAGAACCTTTTTCTATTTATTTTGAAAATCTAAAAAACCAAGAGATAACAATCACATCTTCAATAGAAAATAATCCTGATTTAAAAATATCTGATGAAATTGTTTTAAATCCTTTAGAAAAGAGTGAAATTTATTTTGAAATGATTAATCAAACTGGTTTTTATAATTTGATTTT
>CAZGCP010000014.1:0-9189 GCA_964524525.1 Candidatus Woesearchaeota archaeon | reverse complement strand
TTTATATGCCTCTTTAAATCATTTTCCGTGTGATTTTATACGGAGTTATATTAAAATGACAGATATACTTGATAACCCTATTTTATGTAAAAAATGTGGGAAACAAATGAAAAAAGCAAAAGTAATTAAAAATGGAATTGCTTTAAGGGCAGTAGTATGTCCAAAATGTAGCTATAAAATTATTCATCCTGTTGATGAAGAAAAATATCAAAAATTTATGAATTTAAGAAAAAAAGAATTCAATGTTAAAATGAGATTGGTAGGAAATAGTTATGCTGTTTCAATTCCAAAAGAGATTGTTTTGTTTATGAAAAGACAAGAAAAATTAATGGATGATATGGTAAGATTATGTTTTGAAGACATTGGGAAGTTAAGTTTAAAATTTAATGAATTAAATACTGAAAATCCAAAAAATGAAGAAACCAAATAATGAGATTAGATTAAGTGTTGTAGAAGCATTAGAAGACGATGCGTATAAAGGAATTGCAAGAATTGATAGAAATTTAATGGATGCTTTAAAAGTTTCTAGAGGGGATTTTATTTTTATAAAAGGAAATAGAGAGACCATTGCAATTGTAGATAAATCTTATCATGCTGATGAAGGGGAGGGAATTATTAGGATTGATGGAATATTAAGAAGAAATGCGAAAACTAGTATTGGAGAAAATGTTAAAATTTTCAAAGCAAATGTAGAAGAAGCAAAAAAAATTACAATAGCTCCATCTCAAAAAGGAATTATGGTTCAAGGAGATGCAGAAGGATTAAAAAGAGGACTTCTAGGTAGGGGAGTTGTTAAGGGAGATACTTTAGTTATTGGAGCTAGAAAAAGACAAGATTTACTTTCAGAAGACATGGGAGATTTAAATGAGGTTTTTGGAAATGTTTTAGGTAATATGGGTATGGGAAATTTTGGAGGAAATACAGGTAAAATAAAATTTGTTGTTGCAAGTACAAATCCAAGTAAGCCAGTTAAAATTACTGAAAACACTGAAGTTATTTTGAATCCTAAAGCTGTTGAGGTTAGTGATGAAAATGTTCCAGACATAACTTATGAGGATGTAGGTGGAGTTGAAAAAGAAATTAAAAAAGTGAGAGAGATGATTGAAATTCCTTTAAAACATCCTGAAATTTTTAATAAATTAGGTATTGATCCTCCAAAAGGAGTTTTATTGCATGGGCCTCCTGGAACTGGTAAAACACTTCTTGCAAAAGCTGTTGCAAATGAATCTGATGCTAATTTTATTTTAGTAAATGGGCCTGAAATACATAATGCAATGTATGGCGGTTCTGAAAAAAAGATTAGAGAAATATTTGAAGAAGCTGAAAAAACATCTCCTTCAATTGTTTTTATAGATGAGATTGATGCTATAGCCCCTAAAAGAGAAGATGTTCATGGAGAGGTTGAGAGAAGAGTTGTTTCACAATTATTAACTATGATGGATGGATTAAAGGGTAGAGGGAATGTTATTGTTGTCGGGGCTACTAATAGGGTAAATTCAATGGAACCTGCATTAAGAAGACCTGGAAGATTTGATAGAGAAATTTCAATAAGTGTTCCAGACAAAGTTGGAAGACATTCTATTTTAAAAATTCATACTAGGGGAATGCCCTTAGATAAAGATGTTAAATTAGATAAAATTTCTTCTTTAACTCATGGTTTTGTTGGGGCGGATTTACAAGCTTTGACTAAGGAAGCTGCTATGAATGTCTTAAGAAAAATGTTGCCTTCATTAAAAATGGATTCTGCTGAAGAAATACCTCAAGAAATTTTGGAAAAAATGATTATTAAACAAAAAGATTTTTTGGAAGCATTAAAAGTTGTTAGGCCTTCTGCTTTGAGAGAAGTTTTAATTGAAACTCCTAATGTGAGTTGGAATGATATTGGAGGTGTTGATGAGGTTAGAAATGAGTTGAAAGAGGCTGTTGAATGGCCTTTAATACATCCTAAAAGTTTTGAAAGAATGGGAATAAGAGCTCCAAAAGGGATTTTACTTTATGGGCCTCCTGGAACTGGTAAAACACTTCTTGCAAAGGCAGTAGCTAGAGAGTCAGAAGCTAATTTTATTTCTGTTAAAGGACCTTCATTATTAAGTAAATGGGTTAATGAATCTCATAAAGGAATAAGAAAAGTTTTTGAAAAAGCAAGACAGGCTGCACCATGTATTGTTTTCTTTGATGAAATAGAATCTTTAGCAGGTAAAAGAGGAGGGAGTGATAATGCCTCATCTCAAGAAGGAACTAAAGTATTGAACCAATTGTTATCAGAAATGGAAGGTATGGAAGATTTGAAAGATGTTTTAGTTATTGGTGCTACTAATAGGCCAGATATGTTAGATCCAGCATTATTAAGACCTGGAAGATTTGATAAATTGCTTTTAGTTAATGCTCCAGATGAAAAATCAAGAGAAAATATTTTAAAAATACATACTGAGAAAATGCCATTAGGAAAAGAAGTTAGTCTTAAGGATTTAGCTAAAAAAACTATAGGATATACTGGGGCTGATTTGGAATCTTTTGTAAGAGAGGCTGCTATGATTGCATTAAGAGAATCTATAAATTCAAAAGAAGTTAAAAATAAACATTTTAATAAAGCACTTGAAAAAATAAAGGCAAGTGTCAGTTCAAATACTATTGAAGTCTATAAAAAAGTTGAAGATGATTATCTTAGAGCAAATAAACCAAGTGTTCCAAATAAAAATTATTTAGGATAAAATTTAAATATAAAATGATACAATTAAATTTAATTCAAGGAGGAAAGTAAAATGGCATTTTTTGGAGAAGACCCTTTTGATGATATTGTGAGAGAATTTTTTGGAAAAGATATTGAAAGATCTAGAAGGCCCTATAGTGAGACGGTTTATAAGGGAGAGAGTGAAGAAAGACAAATTGATTTTGTGGAAGATGAAAAAAAGATTTATTTTGTTTTTGAATTACCAGGATATTCTGAAGAAGATATTTCTGTTTTAGTTAAGGGGGATTCATTAGAAGTTAAAGCAGGAAAAAAAGAATCTGAAACTGAGAGTGTTCAAAATTACTTAACTCAAAAATTAATAAATGGTTTGGTTATTAAAAAAACTCTTCCTAGTTATGCTAAAACTAAAACAATGGAACATACTATGAATAATGGTGTGTTAGAAGTTGTGTTTGATAAGAAAAATGGTAGAAAATAAATTTGAATTAAAGATAGTAGGTTCATTACAAGAAGATATTGATAAAGGAATTGCTAGACTTCCGTCTGTAATGATGAATAAATTAGGAATTGTTTCTGGGGATATTATTGAAGTTAAATCCAAAAAAGCAATCCCTGTTAAAGCTATGCGTTCTGTTAAAAGTGATGAGGGAAGAGAAATTATAAGGCTTGATGGTACTTCAAGATCAAATATTGGAGCTTCTATTGGTGATAAAATTTCAGTAAGTAAAACAAAGGTTTCTTTTGCTAGTAAAATTACGCTTTCTCCATCACAAGAAGTTAGATTTAGTGATAATCCTACTGAATATTTTCATACAAAATTATTACATCAGCCGATAAGTTTGAAACAAAAAGTTGTGATTGATGTTTTTGGAAATAAATTAAGTTATGTAGTTTCAAAAGCGAATCCTAAAGGTTATCTTATTGTTACACCCTCTACAAAAATAGTTGTTTCTGATGAAGCTTCTGGAGAGATGGAAGCAACAGGAATTTCCTATGAAGATATTGGAGGGTTAAAGAATGAAGTGGAGCTAGTTAGAGAAATGGTTGAGCTTCCAATGAAACATCCCGAGGTTTTTGAAAAACTTGGTGTGGGAGCCCCTAAAGGTGTTTTGATGACTGGACCTCCTGGAACTGGTAAAACACTTCTTGCAAAGGCTGTTGCAACAGAAACAGATTCTAGTTTTTATTCAATTGCAGGACCAGAAATTATGTCAAAGTATTATGGTGAAAGTGAAAAAAAAATAAGAGAAATTTTTGAGAAAGCTTCAAAAAATGCTCCTTCAATTGTTTTTATAGATGAGATTGATGCTATTGCTCCAAAAAGAGGAGAAGGAACAGATCAAACTGAAAAAAGAGTTGTTGCTCAATTATTAACTTTGATGGATGGTTTGAAATCAAGAGGACAAGTTGTAGTTATGGCCGCAACTAATAGGCCTGATGATGTTGATGAAGCTTTAAGACGTCCTGGAAGATTTGATAGAGAATTAAGAATTAATCCTCCAGATGAAAAAGGTAGAAAAGAAATTTTAAGAATCCACACAAGAGGGATGCCTTTGGATGAGGATGTTAATTTTGATGAAATTTCAAGAAGAACAATAGGTTATACTGGAGCAGATATAGAGGAATTATGTAAGGAAGCAGGTTTGAAAGCAATAAAACCCTATTTTGCAGAACTTAAAAATATTGAAGAAAAAGTTCCAACAAAAATTTTGGATAGTATAAAAGTTTCAAAAGAGAATTTTATTGATGCTTTAAAACAAGTAGAACCTTCTGCAATGAGGGAGGTTTTAATTAATAAGCCTAATGTTCGTTGGGGAGATATTGGAGGATTACAAAAAGCAAAGGAAAAATTAAGAGAATTAGTTGAATTACCTTTGATTAGACCAGATTTATATTCTAAAGCAGGAATAAAACCTTCAAAAGGGGTTTTATTACATGGGCCTCCAGGAACAGGTAAAACTATGTTAGCTAAAGCTGTTGCAAATGAAGCTAATGCTAATTTTATTTCAGTTAAAGGACCCGAATTAATGAGTAAATGGGTCGGAGAGAGTGAGAAAAGAGTTAGGGAAATTTTCAAAAAAGCAAAACAAGTTTCACCTTCAATAATTTTCTTTGATGAATTTGATTCAATTTCAAAACAACGTGGAGGAAGTATGAATGATAGCACAGAGAAAATTGTAAATCAATTATTATCTGAAATGGATGGTGTTGAGGAATTAGAAAAAGTCATGGTTATTGCTGCAACAAATAGAAAAGATTTAATTGATCCAGCTTTACTTAGACCTGGAAGAATTGACTCTAAAGTTGAGTTGGGTGTTCCAGACAAAGAAACTAGGGAAGAAATTTTTAAAGTTCATACTAAAGAAATGCCTTTAAATAAAGAGGTTAAGATTTCAGATTATGTTAATAAAACAGAAAATTGGACTGGAGCAGAAATAGAAGCTGTTTGTAGAAATGCCGGGATAATTGCTATTAAAAGAGTTTATTCTTCTGATAAAAAAGAATTGAAGATTACTAAAGAGGATTTTAGCCAAGCATTAAAAGAAGTTTCAGAAAGTGCAGAGAAAGAAATTTCAGGAGGAGAAATTAAAAAATCTGAACCTCAAAAAATAGTTAATAATAAAGAAAATTCAAAAAAAGATAACAATAAAAAGCATTCTCAAAAAAAAGTTTCTAAAAAATAGTTTGACTTAAACTTTAAAAATAATTAATGCTTTTATTTTATATGTCTAAGAAAGAGGTGTCTAAATTAAAAAATTCTTCAGAAGGTAAAAATAATAATTCTAATTTAATGTCTAAAAAACAACTTAGTGGGTTGAACCAACATCTTGTTGCATTGATTAAAGGTAGGTTATGGTTACAGATTCTTATAGGTATGATTTTAGGTATTATTGTAGGTGTTTTATTAGGTCCTTCTGCAGGTTTAGTTGAGGAAGGAACTGCTTCTATTATCGGGAATTGGCTTTCTATTCCAGGTTATTTATTTTTGGCTGTTATTCAGATGATTGTTGTTCCTTTAGTATTTGCTTCAGTTTTAAGAGGTGTAACTTCTGGAGGGAGCATTGATAAAATTAAGAAAAAAGGAGGATTATTGCTTCTTTATTTAGGTATTTCAGTTGTTGTTGCTATAATTATTGGTATTGCTGTGGGATTAATTTTACAACCTGGAAGTTATGTTGATCCTTCTGCATTGAGTAAAACTGCAGGTCAAGTTGTTCCAGAAATGAATACAGGTTCTAATGTTACTAATTCTTTAAGTTCTTCAAATATTCCTAATAAAGTTGTTTCTTTGATTCCATCCAACCCACTTAATGCAATGTTAAATTCAAATATGGTTCAGGTTGTTTTTCTTTCATTTATTTTTGGTTTTGCCTTATTATCTCTTTCAAAGAAAAAAGCTAAACCTATGTTAGAATTAATGGATTCTTTACAATCTGTTTCAATGAGAATTGTTAAATGGATTATGTATATTGCTCCTTTAGCTGTTTTTGGTTTGTTAGCAGATGTTACTATGAGGACTGGTTTAGATGTTTTGTCTGGTTTAGGGATGTATGTTTTTTCTGTTTTATTTGCTTTGTTTATTTTATTAATTGTTTTTCTTGTTGCTGTTGCTGTTATTGGTAGGAGGAACCCTCTTATATTTTTGAGAGATAGTAAGGATGCTTTGTTAATGGCTTTTTCAACAGATAGTTCTGCTGCGGTTATTCCATTATCTATTAAAACTGCTATAAATAAATTTAAAGTTAAACCTTCTACTGCTCATTTTGTTATTCCTGTGGGAGCTACTATTAATATGAGTGGGACTGCTTTATATCAAGGATTGGCAACAATTTTTATGACACAATTATTTGGAATGTCCCTCCCTCTTTCTGCTTTATTGGCTTTAATAGTTACAGCTGTTGGTGCTTCAATTGGAACTCCTTCTGTTCCGGGTGTGGGAATTGTAGTTTTATCTTCTGTTTTAATGTCTGCAGGTGTTCCTTTAATTGGAATACCCTTGATATTAGGAGTGGATAGAATTTTAGAAATGTCTCGTGCAGTTCTTAATGTTGCAGGGGATTTAGTTGGTTGTGTTTTATTAGATAGAAAAGGTTGAGTTAATCTTTTATAATACTATTACTTTGTTTGATTATGGGATTAAGCATAAGAGATATTATTCCGAGGAAAGAATTGGATACTAGTGATTTAAAAAATAAAACTATTTGCGTTGATGCTTTTAATACTCTTTATCAATTTTTGTCTACAATAAGGCAGTTAGATGGAACTCCTTTAATGGATTCTGAAAAAAGAGTTACAAGTCATTTATCTGGACTTTTTTATAGGAATATAAATTTACTTTCTCAAGGAATTAATTTAATTTATGTTTTTGATGGAAAAGCTCCAGAATTAAAAGGAAAGACCCATGTCGAAAGAAAAGAAGCGAGAGATAGTGCAAAAGAAAAATATGATAAAGCAAAAAATGAGGGAGATATTTCAGGAATGAAAAATTATAGTAGTCAATTATTGAGATTGAATGATGAGATGATTTTAGAAAGTAAAGAGTTACTTGAAGCAATGGGAATTGCAGTTGTTCAAGCTCCATCAGAAGGAGAGGCAGAAGCAGCTTTTTTGTGTAAACAAAATAAAGATTATTTTGGGGTTGTTAGTCAAGATTATGATAGTTTACTTTTTGGTGCTCCAAGATTGATTAGAAACTTAACTATTTCAAGAACTAAAAAAACTCCTGCAGGTTATATTCAAATAAATCCAGAAATTATAGAATTAGAGAGAGTTTTAAATCATTTAGAAATTGGTTTAAATCAATTAATTTGTTTGGGTATTTTAGTTGGAACAGATTACAATCCTAAAGGAGTTCCTGGAATTGGACAAAAAAAAGCTTTGGAAATTGTTAAAAGAAGGAAACAGCCAGTTTTGATTTTTGAAGAAGTTGAAGAAAAAATTATGAATCTTCCTGAGGAACATCAATTTGACTGGAAAGATATTTTTTATTTGTTTCATAAACCAAAAGTCGAGAGTTTTGAAATTGAATTTCCAAAAATGGATGAAGAAAAAATAAAAGAAATTTTAGTTGAAAAACATGATTTTTCTGAAGATAGAGTTCAGAAGCAAATAGATAAATTAAAAGATATTGAGAAAAAGAAGAAGCAAAAAGGATTAGATAAGTGGTTTTAATAACGCAAAAAATCCTTTTGGAGGAATGAATTTTTAGTTCGCCTGTATTTCCAATCACAGAAGAGGAAATCCAGACGGATGTTTTTCTTTTGACTTAAAAGGTATTGGATAGGTGGTTTTGATAACGCAAAAAATTCTTTTGGAGGAATGAATTTTTAGTTCTCCTGTATTTCCAATCACAGAAGGGGAAATCCAGACGAAAGAAAAAGCAAAAAGGATTAGATAAGTGGTTTTAAATATTAACTTTAGGGTGGTAACAATTAGAAAGATTTATAAAGATTATTTATTATTATTTTATATGAAAGAAGACATATCAAAAAATACTACCCAAAGAAAGAATTCTCTATTATTTGAAAAATTAGGGGTTTATGGTGGAAATTACTTGGTTCATTTTCTTGGAAATACTATAAAAACTGAAAAAGGTGCTATTAATCCCGATTTAGGAAATCCTTATGCTGCACTAGGTTTGGGAGCTTGGGATATTTTGGGCAAAACAACAGGTTTTAAGGGAAAACTTGCAGATAGAATTGTTAAATTAGGAGGTTTTGCTTATTTCTTTGGGAAAAGTGTTTATGATTTAGGGTCTGCAGTTTCAGGAAACTACGATAATCTAGTTGAATTTCCTTTTGACGCTTCAATGGCTTTTACTCTGGGAAGAGATGTTGGAAATAATTATAATAATTCAGAAAAAAATCCTATAAAAGATTTTAAAGATTTAAAAGACCATTTCCACAATCTTGAAGGGCACTTGGTTTATGGGGTTAAAAATTTTGGAAAAGGGAGTTTTGATTGGATTAAAAAAAATACTGGTTTTTTTAAAAAATATCAAGAACCAATTGATTTTAATGAACTTTAATTAAACTTTCCCATATCTTCTAAAAATTTTAAGAAATTGTCTTCTTGTTAATCCTAAATTATTACAGATTTGTTTTTCATTTTTTCCAAAATTATTTTGTTTTAAATAATTAATAAAATTAGCCCAGCTTCCATTGAATTTTGGATTATTTGATTTTTTTGCCCACTTCTTAAAGTATTTTGCATATTCTTTTAGTAATTTTTTTCCTTGTTCTGTTCTATTAGAGTCATCATCTTGAGAAGAAGATTGGCTTTTAGGTTTACTAGATTTTTTTGTTTTTTTGAAGTATTGATTAGTTATTTTTTTCTTTTTTTTTAAGGTAATAACCATTCCAATAATTATTCCAATTACTCCTATAATTGCTGCAGTGAATTTTTCATAAATTAATTCTGTGTTTGAGGCTATAAGGAATAAAGCACCAAGTAAAAAGAAAAATCTTGCAGGTTTGAATTTTCTTGTATTTTCTCCT
>CAZGCP010000013.1:0-9288 GCA_964524525.1 Candidatus Woesearchaeota archaeon | reverse complement strand
AAGTAGAAGATTTGACTGGAAGGATAAGGATTTTAATTAATAAAGATAAAGAAGAATTATTTGAAAAAGCAGATAATATTTGTTTAGATTCTGTTTTAGGTTTTAAAGGAAGCGGAAATAGTGAAATATTATTTGTTAATGAAATTGTTTTTCCTGAATCACTTTTACCTGAAAAAAAGAAATTAAAAAAACAAGAATATGCTTTGTTTATTGGAGATTTTCATTTTGGAAGTAAAATGTTTTTAAAAAAAGGTTTTGATAATTTTATTAATTATCTTAAGGGAAATGTTCCTGGAACAGAAGAAGAAGTAAAAAAAATTAAATATTTATTTATTGTTGGAGATGTTGTTACAGGTGTAGGGAATTATCCTAATCAAGAGGTTGATTTAGAAATTAAAGATTTAGAAGAGCAATTTATTCAATTAGCAGAACTTTTAGGAAAAATTAAAAAAGATATTAAGATAATTATTTCTCCAGGTAATCATGATTGTGTAAGGATTATGGAACCTCAACCAATTTTAGATAAAAAATTTGCTTGGCCTTTATTTGAGATGGAAAATGTTATTTTGGCTGAAAATCCTTCTTATGTTAATATAGGTCATTCTGAGGTTTTTTCAGGAATTGATTTTTTAATTTATCATGGTTTTTCTTTTCCTTATTATGCAAATAATATTCCTGATTTGATTTCAAAAAATGCTATGAACTCTCCTGAAGAAATAATGAAGTATTTGTTAAAACAAAGGCATTTGGCTCCAGCACATGGATCTACTCAATATTATCCTTTAGAGAAAGATGGTCTTTTGATTAGAAATGTTCCTGATGTTTTTGTTGCAGGTCATACTCATAAATGTTCTATTTCTTCTTATAATAATATTTCAATTATTTCTGTTTCATGTTGGGAAGCAATGACTTCTTATCAAGAGAAAATGGGAAATAAACCAGATCATTGTAAAGTTCCTATGTTAGATCTAAAAACAAGAAATATTAAAGTATTAGATTTTGAAGATATTGAAGAAACTAAAAAATTAAATTGTTTAAGATGAGAATTGGAATTGATTTAGATGATGTTGTATTTGAATTTGTAAATGAGTTATTGAAACATTGTGAAGAAAAATATAGAAAAAAAATTAGTTATGAAGAAATTATAAGTTATCATTTTTATGATATTTTAGGTATTTCAAAAGAAGATTTTGAAAAATTATTTTTTAATCATTTTGATAAAGAAAAAATGGAAAATTTAGATTTATGTGAATTAGCATACGAATCAGTTAATAATTTATCTAAAGAACATGACATTTTTTTTATAACTTCTAGAGTTAGAAAAGAAGGAACCTTGGAAAGTTTAAAAAAACATTTTAATCATATAAATTTTAAATTACATTTTTCTTCTAATCCTTATGCAGGAACATCGGGAAAAAATAAGGGAGAGATTTGTAAAGAATTAGAAATAGATTTTATGATTGAAGATAGTAAAGAACATGCTGAAATTTGTGCTAAACAAGGAATTAAAACTTTTCTTTTAGATAAACCTTGGAATAGGCATTGTGAAGAACATGATAAAATTATTAAAGTAAGAGATTGGAGTGAGGTTTTAAAAAAAATTAAGGGAGATTTAAATGAGTGAAAAAATAAGATTTGGGACTTCGGGAAATCCTCCTAATTTTTTTAAGTCAAAATTTGGTAAGGACAGAAAAAGAGCTGTTGATTGGATAAAAGATATAGGTCTGAATCATTATGAATTACTCATGACTTATGGAGCAAGAACAAAACCAGAAGTTGCAGAATGGATTGGAGAAAGGGCAAGAGAACTAGGAGTTAGTTTGTCTGTGCATGCTCCTTATTATGTTGTTTTATCTTCACATAAAAAAGAAGTAAGGGAAAATTCAATTAAGGAGTTAGTTAAAACATTAAAATTGGCTGAATTGATGGGTGCTAAGGGTGTTGTATTTCATCCTGGTTTTAACAATCATAATAAAGCACTAGAAAATTGTATTAAGGGAATTAAAGAAGTTAAGAAGATATATAAAGGCAAGGTGAAGATTTTACCCGAAACAATGGGTTTGAAAAATCAATTAGGAAGTTTAGAAGAAATCATTGAAATTTGTTTAAAGGCAGGTTGTGAACCTTGTATTGATTTTGCACATGTTCATGCAAAAGAAGGAGGTTCTTTAGATTCTGAAGAAAAAATTAAAAAAGTTTTATTTAAAATAAAAAATAAATTAGGAAAAAATATTTTGAGAAATTTACATTGTCATTTTTATCCTGTTGAATATTCTGAAAAAGGAGAGAAGAAACACAGGGCATATAATGAAAAAGAATTTCATCCTTTGTTTGAAAATTTTGCACCTTTAATAAAAAAATTTAATATGGCTCCTACATTAGTTTCAGAATCAAGAGATAGTCAGGATTTGGCTGCATTGGAAATGAAAAAATTAATAGGTAATTTAAGATGAAAACTGAAAAATATTTTACAGATTTTAAAGAGCAAGTAGATAAAGTTTATAGTATGGCTGATGAAGCTAAGGCTAAAGGTTATGATCCTGTTGATAATGTTGAAGTTCCTTTAGCTATGTCAATGGCTGAAAAAGTTGTAGGATTAATTTCTAATATGTATCCTCAGATGAAGGATTCTGGAATTGCAAAAAGAATATCTGAATTAGAAAAAGAATTTGGTAAACTTGATCCTACTGTTGTTTTTAAAATTGGAGAAGAAGTAGCTAAACAAAAATTTTGTGAATTTGATTCTTTAATTCAAGCAATTGATGCAGGAGTAAGAGTAGGTTTTGCTTATATTACCTTGGCTGTGGTTTCCTCTCCTATTGAAGGTTTTACAGGATTGAAAGTTAGAAAGAGAAAAGATAATGGAAAAGAATTTTTAGAAGCAAGTTTTGCAGGACCTATTAGAAGTGCAGGAACTACTGCAAGTTGTATTGTTTTAATGTTAATTGATTATCTTAGAGAGGTTTTTGGATATGCAAAATATGATCCTACTGAAGAAGAAATTAAAAGAGTTTGGGCAGAATTAGAACATTTTCATGATAGGGTTACTAATTTACAATATATGCCTACTGAAGAAGAAGCTTTATTTTTAGCTAAGAATATGCCTATTTTAGTTGCAGGAGATCCTTCAGAAAAAGTAGAAGTTCCTAATTACAAAAATTTAGATAGAGTAGATACTAATTTTTTAAGAAGTGGTTTTTGCCTTGTTATGGCAGAAGGGCTCGCTCAAAAAGCTCCAAAGGGTTTTAGATTATATAATAAAGCAAAGAAAAATGGAATTAATGCAACAGGTTTTGATTTTCTTAAAGAATATTTAGAATTGCATGAAAAAACCTCTGCAGGAAAAGGAGGAGACGGAGATACAAGACCTACATATATTAAAGACTTAGTTGCAGGAAGACCTGTTTATGGGCATCCTGGAAAATCAGGAGGTTTTAGATTTAGATATGGAAGAGCAAGAAATTCAGGTTTTTCAGCTGCAAGTGTTCATCCCGCGACTATGGCTATAACAGATGGTTTTATTGCTACAGGAACTCAATTAAAAATTGAAAAACCCACAAAAGGATGTGCTGTAACTTCTTGTGATAATATTGATGGACCTATTGTTAAATTAAATTCTGGAAGTGTTAAAAAAGTTTATACTCAAGAAGAAGCAAAAAAGATTTATCCAGATGTTGAAGAAATTATTTATTTAGGAGATCTTCTTTTTCCTTTTAGTGATTTAGCGAATAGAAATGCAGATTTAATTAAACCAGGTTATGTTGAAGAATGGTGGAATTTAGAATTAAAAAAAGCAGATAAGAAACAAGATTTAAATCCTTATGATATTCCTATTGAGAAAGCAATTGAATTAAGTGAAAAATACAATATTCCTTTACATCCAAATTACATTTATTATTGGACACAAATTTCTAAAGAACAATTTTTAGGTTTAATTGAATGGTTGAAGCATTCTTGGATAGATTCAGGAAAATTAATTTTTCTTTATGATAAAGAAAGTAAGGAAAAGTTTTCATTAGGAAAAAGAGCTTTAGAATTATTAGGAATTGAACATAAAGTTACAATTGAAAATGTGGTTTTAAATGAAGAAAATACTAAAGCTCTTTTAGTTAATTTAGGGATTGATTTAAATGAAGTTTTGAAAGGTGAAAAAGTTTTTCTTAAAGAGAAAGTAAGCAAAGATTTTTTGAATTCTGAAAATGTTTTGGAGGTTGTTAATGAAGTTTCTAATTTTGAGATAAAAGATAAAGCAGGAGAATTTATTGGAGCAAGAATGGGAAGACCTGAAAAAGCAAAATTAAGAAAACTTCAAGGCAGTCCAAATGTTTTATTTCCTGTTGGAAATCAGGGAGGAAGAATGAGGAGTGTTCAGACAGCTTGTGATGTAGGTTTTGTTAATAATAGTTTTCCTCTTTTTTATTGTACAAAATGTAAAACAGAAACAATTTATCCTGTTTGTGAAAGTTGTGATTCAAGAACAAATCAAATGTATTATTTTTCAGATATAAAAGAGAAGTCATTTAATAAAGAAGAAAAACACTCTGATAAGGAAGGAGTTCCTTATTCTAATAGAAAAATAGATATTAAATATTATTATGAAAAAGCTTTAAAAAAATTAAATATGAAAAAAGTTGAAGCTCCTGAACTTATTAAAGGAATTAGAGGAACTAGTTCTAAAAATCATATGATGGAAAATTTAGTTAAAGGGGTTTTAAGAGCTAAACATGGATTGAGAGTGAATAAAGATGGAACTACAAGGGTTGATGGAACTGAATTACCTTTATTTTATTTTAAGCCTAAAGAGGTTTTTGTAGGTGTTAAAAAATTAAAAGATTTAGGTTATGATAAAGACATTTATGGAAAGGATTTAGAAAATGATGAACAGCTTTTGGAGTTAATGCCACATGATATTTTATTGCCTTCTCCTAGTGATACTTTTGATGAGAAAGGAGATGATGTTTTTGTTAAGATAGCTAATTTTGTAGATGAAGAATTAGAAAAATTTTATGGCATAAAAAAATTTTATAATATTAAAACAAGAGAGGATTTAGTTGGGTGTTTAGGAGTAGTTATGGCTCCACATAATTGTGCAGGAGTTATTTCCAGGATTATTGGTTTTTCTAATACACAAGGACTTGTTGCAAGTCCTTATATGCATGCTGCTATTAGGAGAGACTGTGATGGAGATGAAGCAGCAGTTATGTTATTAGGAGATGTTTTGTTGAATTTTTCAAAAGAATTTCTTCCTGGACATAGAGGAGGAACTCAAGATGCTCCATTAGTATTAAATGCAAAAATTGATGCTGGAGAAGTTGATGATCAGATTTTAGATTTAGAAGTTAGTTGGGGACATTCATTAGATTTTTATAAGTTGGCTGAACAAGGAAAACATTCTTCAGAAGTTAAAGATGTGGATTTGATTTCAGATATTTTAAAACAAGGGAAAGATCCTTTTAGAAATATTGGGTTTACTCATAATACTAATAATGTTAATGATGGTGTTGTATGTTCTGCTTATAAAAAATTAGGAGAAATGAAAGAAAAAGTAAACCATCAAATGGGACTTGTTGAAAAATTAAGAAGTGCTGATACTTCTGACACTGCTAAACTTATGATAGATAGACATTTTTTAAGAGATATGTTGGGTAATTTAAGGAAATTTTCTCAACAAGATTTTAGGTGTGTTAATTGTAATGAAATTTTAAGACGTCCTCCCTTAAAAGGAAAATGTCCTAAATGCGGAGGAAAAATTATTTTTACAATTCATGAAGGGGGAATTAAAAAGTATTTAGAACCTTCATTAAATTTATCTAAAAAATATCATCTTTCAACATATACCCATCAAAATATTGAATTAGTTAAAAGATATATTGATAGTATTTTTGGTAAAGAACTTGAGAAGCAAGAGAATATTAATCAGTGGTTTTGATAGGAAAATTATTTTAATAAAAGTTCGTAAAAGATTACTTAAATCTGTTTCAGTAATTAAATTCCAAAGTAAAGCAAAATAACAGGAACCATTAAACAACCCATCATTAGTGTCCTTTTTACATTCTGATTTATGCAATAAATTCCTGTTAGGGTTGAAAGAATTAAAACAATTAAACCAAAAATTCCTGAAACAAGTAATGTAATTATTAATAAAATTCCTAAGGTAATTATTGAAATTTTTTTATAATTTAAATTTTGTATTTTTTTAATTGAAAATTTTGAAAGTTCTTTTGTTAAAAAGAAAGAAATTATACCTGAAATTAGGATTACAATTAAGATTAAAATAAGGATATTTGTACTGAAACTATTAAAAATTGATTTTATTGCTGCTGCAGCTCCTGTTCTTGTTTTTGAAAAAAGATATAATGTAATAAATGAAAAAGCCATAACTAAAGTATTGGTTGCTCCTAATAAAATCAAGAAACCTTTTTTATCTTCTTTTTGTCTTGTTAAAGTTTTCCCAATTATTGCAGCTTGTCCTGCTCCAAGTCCTGGAAGGAAACTACATAAAGGAGAAGAAATTAAAGAAGCTGTTATTGGTTTTAAGTAATTTTTATTGAAAAGAGGTTTTGTTATTTTTTGTTCTGGAATTTCTGTTTGATTTTTTATACTTTGAATTAACATTGAACCTCCAAAAAGTCCTGTTAACAAAGGAAGAAGAGGTTGATTTAATGTTTCAAGGTTTAAAACACACCAGCCTAAAATTCCTGTTATTAAGAAAACAAGAAAAGCTGTTTTTTTATTTTTTTCAATTGAAATCATAAAAATAGAAACTAATATGAGAATAAAAGGAATCAAATCTTTGACAAGGGAATTTATTTTTGGGAAAAGGATTAAAGAGGGAAATGCAAAAATTATAATTAAAACTACTGCTGCCAGACTACCATATGTGCTTAAAATTATTGCTTCATGTCCTTGACCTTTTTTTAATAAGTCATGTCCTGGAAGAATACTTAATTCTGTTGAAGTGTCTGGGCAACCTAGAAGTATTGAAGGAATAAAATCAATAAAGGTATGTGTTATTGCTAAGGAGACCATAAAAACAACAAGATAAATAGGATTTATTCCAATAAGAAAACTTGTTGAAAGAGAAATTAGGAAAACTCCTATAAGATTTATATGAATTCCAGGGATCAAGCCAGTCAGGGTTCCAAATAAAATTCCAATTAATAAGGCAATTATCACTTCTAAGAGCATAAATAAATTTATAAGCAAGATGTTTTATATTTTATTATGACTAATAAAAATTTAAATGTTGAAGAAAGATTGAAATTAATAAAGAGAAATACTTTTGAAATAATTGGAGAAGAAAAATTAAAAGAAATTTTAGAGAAAAAAGAAAAACCTGTTGTTTATTGGGGGACTGCTCCTACTGGAAGACCTCATGTAGGTTATTTCTTTCCAGCATTGAAAATTGCTGATTTATTAAAGGCAGGTTTTCATGTTAAGATTTTGTTAGCTGATTTACACGCTGCCTTAGATAATGTTCATTGGCCTGCTTTAGAAAAAAGGTATGAATATTATTCCAAAATAATTCCTTTAATGATTCAGTCAATTGGAGTAGATACAAAGGAATTGGAATTTATTAAGGGAAGTGATTTCCAATTAAAACCAGAATATATGTTTGATGTTTTACAAATGTCAAGTAATGTTTCTGTTAGAGATTCTACAAAAGCAGCTTCAGAAGTAGTAAAAGGTTTAGGTGAAGAAGGAGCAAAACTCTCGGGTTTAGTTTATCCTTTAATGCAGGCAGTAGATGAAGAATATCTTAAAGCAGATGCTCAATTAGGAGGAACAGACCAAAGAAAGATTATGGTTTTAGCAAGAGAGAATTTACCTAAATTAAATTATGAATCTAGAATTGAAATAATGCATCCTTTGATTCCAGGTTTAATTGGAAAGAAAATGTCTTCTTCTGAAGGAAAATCAAAAATTGATTTATTGAATACTGAAGAAGAGGTAAAAAAGAAAATAAAAGGAGCAGATTGTGTTGAAGGAGATCCAGAGAATGGGATTATGTCTTTTGTTAAATATGTTATTATGACTATTAAAGCAGACAAAGGAGAAAAATTTGTAATAACAAGACCAGAAAAATATGGAGGAAATTTAGAATATGAAAATTATGAAAACCTTGAAAAAGATTTTATTGATAAAAAAGTCCATCCTCTTGATTTGAAAACTTCTGTTGCTAATGAGGTTTCTGAATTATTAATATTGATTAATAAAAATAGGGAAGAATTAGAAAAAATTTCTCAAGAAGCTTATTCAGAAGGACAATAATCTTTATATATTGATTTAATTTTGAAAAAAAAATGGTAGAAAAAAGACATGAAACATACCCAATAAAAATAAATGAAATATGTTATTTAAATGGAAAAGGAGTTTATAAGATAAAATTTTCTTATGATGGAGAAAATATACCTCCTACAGTTAAAGATTTCTACAAAGAAGGAAAATTTAAATTATTTAAAGAAATTAATGAAATTAAGAAATCTGATAGGTATTATTTGAAGTTGGGGGTTTGGGATCATAAAAATGAAAAAGGAAATGTTTTTTCTTCAATAAGATTTTTAGAAGGAATATTAGAAAATAATCAAAAAATTGGAAAGTTTGTTAAGGATATTTTTGAGTAGATTTTTAAACTTTTAATTCTTTGTTAAAATATGCCTAAAAAAGAAAAAATAAGTAAAATTGAAATTATTTCTTTAGAGAAAGGAAACAAGAAAGACTCATTAAAAGTTACTTGCACATCAAAAGATAGAGGGATTGGAAATTATTTTTTTGAAATTGATAAAAAAGAAAAAAGTTCTTGTTTTCTGCCAGGTAAAGTGTATAAAGCACTTTTTGAAATTCAAGGCCTTCCTGATTTTATAGGGGAAAAAGATAAATGGGAAAATGTTTCAACTGTTAGTTATATTCTTAAAAAAATCTATAGCGGAAACGAGATTATTTATGAGTTAAAGAATAAATTTTTATAGTGTTTTTTATTTAGTTGTTTATGAATAAGAAAATATTTTTAATGTGTTTTTTAATAATTGGAATTGTTTTTTTGTTAAATTTAGTTTCTTGTCAGGATTTATCTGTAGAGCACCATATAATTGAAAACAAGGTTTTAACAAAAATGAGTTTTAAGGATGTTTCAAATATTGTTTTTGAAATTCCTCAGGATTCTAAAATTTCTGAAACTAGTCTAAATAATTCTGAATATTCTTTTATTGAAAAAAATAATTATAAAAAAGTGATAGTTACGCTACAAGAAAGAGATGATTTTTATTTTGAATATATTTCAAATTATTA
>CAZGCP010000012.1:0-9326 GCA_964524525.1 Candidatus Woesearchaeota archaeon | reverse complement strand
CATATTGCACAAAATCAAAGAAAATATGAAATAGATAATTTAAGAACACCTTTATCAACTTCTTTAGGAAAAATGTCTGGTTGTTTATTAGGTGCAGGAGTAATATTAATTCTTATGTGGTTTGTAGGATTAATTTAGAAAACCTTAAAAATAAAAAAATCTTAAAACTTTTACAAGTCAGAGAGTTAACTTCGGAATTCAGACATTAAATTGTCAAATGTTAAGAATAAGAACATTGAATTCTGAGGAAGGTCCGTCGACTACTTGCTTTGCAAGTAAAAAGTTATCAAGGAAATCTTGACTGCCGTGAGGTAGAGCTCTGCTACAGAAACGCCACAGCTTTGATGGAGTAATGAATCTTGAGATGAACTAAGAAATCAAAGATTTGATGAAACGAGCACCTTAACTAGTCTAAGTCGATTACGACGCTTAGTGGAATGTTAACACTTTCCATTCCTTGTTAGTCAAGGAGGAAATACAGAAGATGGCCTACTCTGACTTGTTTTTTCTTTTAACCAATATGTTTAAAAAATAAAACCATTTTCTAATTTAACTAAGGGGCCCTAGCTCAGCGGGAGAGCACATGACTGAAGATCATGGTGCCCGGGTTCGACTCCCGGGGGCCCCATTTCTATAAAGTACTTTTTAGAGGAGAATCTTTAGGTTTATTTTGGATTTCTAAATAAAATGAAGAAATATGAAATAGCTAAAAATCTATGATTTTATCAAACTCTTAATATCTATTCTTATAAAGTTTTTATAAAAATAAATTATCTTGGAATTAAAATTCCTGAAAGAATTATTAGTGAAGCCATTAAAATTACAAACCAACCAAATCTTATTTTTTTAGAAATTTTCATTAATCCATGAATAGTTAAATATCCAAATGCAAAAGAAGTTAGAAAACCAAAAATCATTCCAGACATTATTTGAAATGAGGAGATTCCTAAATCAGGATTTTGAAATAATATTGAAGCAGTGTTTCCAATCAAAATAACAGGGAGACTCATAAGAAAACTTAATTTTAAAGCAGTTGTTTCATTTATTTTTCTGAATAACATTGAAGAAATTGTTAATCCTGAACGAGACAAACCAGGAAAAGCTGCAAGACCCTGCATAAATCCGGCAAATAAACTGTCTTTTTTATTTAAATGGATTATCTGTCTTATTCCTTTCCTACTTGCTTTTAATTGAGTTAGTCCAGTAATTAATAATAGTCCTCCAACCAACAAAGCGACAATTCTACTTGTTATAACAGATTCTGTTAATTTATCCAAATACAATACTGCAAAAAACAAAATCCCTCCCATTACAGTTGTGACAATCGTTGCAATAGCTAGAAAATTTATTGTTTTCTTGGAAAGCATATCTGTTTGTTTATAATGAAACGCTTCCCTGCAAAGACTCTTCACGTCCTTCCAAAAATAAATCAAAGCTGCAAAAAAAGTTCCCAAATGTAAAAATAATGCCTGTCTCAAGAAAAGTTCCATATTAATAGAGTCTTGATGAAAAAAAACAGATTTAACAAAAAGCAAAACTCCCTCTGAACTAAATGGAAGCCATTCTACAATTCCCTGAAAAAATCCCAGGACAATTTGTTCTAAAAATGATACCATAAAATAATTTTGAAAAAGATATTAATAAACCTTTTTAGGGAAATATTTATAAAAGAAAAGATACTTAAAAAATTATAAAAGAGGATAAGATGGTAAAAAAGAAATCAAAAAAAACTTCTAAAAAAGAAGAATCAGGTAATCATGATTTTGCAATGTTAGGTTTTGTTTTAGGAATATTGAGTATTGTATTTATTTTTTTAAATCAAATTGGAGGATTGATTCTAGGTATATTTGGTTTAATGCAATGTAAAAAACAAAAAAATGCTTTATCTGAAAAAGCAAAAGGACTTAATTGGGCAGGAATAATAATAAATGGGATTCTTATTTTGTTAGTTATTACTAGTATTATTAATATGGCCATTACAGGAGATATAAGCAATTTATTACAAACTAGTCAATTCCCTACAGCATAAAAATGATAAAAAGAAAATATAAAAAAGGTGCAATGCAGATGACTATGGGAACAATTGTAACAATTGTTCTTTTAATGAGTGTTCTTATAATGGGTTTAATGCTTACAAGAAATATTATGTGTTCAGGTATTCAATTAACAGATGATATTAATGAGAAAATGTCTAATCAAGTTAAAGATTTATTTAGTGAATCTCAAACTGGTGTAAAATGTATGGGAGAAGGAACTCAAGAAATTAAAATAGCTGATGGGGGATTAAGAAAAATATGGTGTATTATAAATACTGATAAAACTCAGGAATATACCTTAGAAGTAACAGATATTCAAACAGGAAGTGGAGGTGTTTCTGCAGAAAAAATAGAAAGTTGGATTGAATTTGGAAAAACCCAGACAAGAACAATAGGTCCTTCTGGAGAACCAATGACAGTAGTATCACTTAATATCCCTGAAGAAGTAGATAGTACACTTGTTCGGATGATGATAAAATCTACTTCAGAAGACGGAAAAGTAAGGGAAGTTCCTGCTATATTTACTATTGAACATGTAGGTGGATTCACAAAATCCATGTGTTAATTTTTCTAATAATTAATTATTTAAAATAACATGAGTTTAGAAAGTAAACTAAAAATGAAAAAGAAGTTATTTTTTTACAATACATTAGGAAGAGAATTACAGGAATTCAAACCCTTAGATTCTGAAAATAAAAAAGTTGGATTGTATGGTTGTGGTCCTACTGTTTATTGGAATCAGCATATTGGAAATTTAAGAAGATATGTTTTTGAAGATGTTCTTGACAAAGTTTTAAGATATAATGGTTATGATGTGAAACATGTAATTAATGTGACTGATGTAGGGCATTTAGTTTCTGATGCAGATACTGGAGAAGATAAAATGGAGAAAGCTTCTCAAAAAGAAGGAAGAAGTGCAAAGGAAATTGCAAAAGATTATTTTGATAAATTTGTAGAGGACTTAAATAAATTAAATATTTCTAAGCCAGATATTTGGGCATGGGCAACAGAACATATTCCAGAACAAATTGATTTAGTTAAGAAACTTGAAGAAAAAGGTTACACATATAAAACAAAAGATGGGATTTATTTTGATACTTCTAAAATCAATGATTATGGGAAACTTGCTAATTTAAAAGAAGAAAATATTGAAGCTGGAAAAAGAATTAACTTAGGTGAAAAGAAAAACAAAACTGATTTTGCTTTATGGAAATTTTCTGAGGAACCTGGAAAAAGACAACAAGAATGGGATTCTCCTTGGGGAATTGGTTATCCTGGCTGGCATGTTGAATGTTCTGCAATGTCTTCAAAATATCTTGGGAAGCAATTTGATATACACACTGGAGGGATGGACCATATTCAAATACATCATACAAATGAAATTGCACAAAGTGAATCTGCTTTTGGAAAAAAACCCTGGGTAAAGTATTGGTTACATTCTGGTTTTTTGAAATTTGAAAATGGAAAATTAAGTAAAAGTAAAGGAAAAATATTAACTATTTCTAATTTAGAAGAAAAAGGATTTCATCCTCTTGAATTTAGATATATGTGTTTATCTGCTTTATATAGGAAGCCATTAGACTTTAGTATTGAAAATTTAGAAAAAGCAAAAAATGCTTATTCAAGATTAAAAAAGAAATGTTTAAAATTAGAAGAAAGTGAAGAAGTAAATGAAAAATATCTTGATGAATTTAATGAAGCAGTTAATAATAATTTAAATGTTCCAAAAGCTCTTCAGGTTTTATGGAATTTAGTTAGAAATGAAAAAGCAAAAAACAAATATGGGACAATTAAAAAAATGGAAGAAGTTTTGAGTCTTGATTTATTTAAGGAAGAGAAAATAGAAATTCCTAATAACATAATGGAACTTGTTAAAGAAAGAGAAACAGCAAGGGCAAAAAAAGAATTTAAAAAAGCAGATGAATTAAGAGAAGTAATTGAAAAGCAGGGTTATTCAATTAATGATACTGAAAAAGGTGCAGAGGTTGAGTTGAAATGAAAAAAGATTTAAAGAGATTTTTAATTGCTATGGGAATTGTAATAATAATTGCAGGAATATTGGTTTTTACAGGAGAAAATTCAAATGAAAATTTTTCTGGAGAGATTTCTTGTCAAACTAATGGGGAATGTATAAAGGTTGATGCTGGTTGTTGTGGTTGTAATGAAGGTGGAGAAGCTATTGCTATTCATGAGGATAGAAAAGACTCGTGGGAGAAACAATTAGAAGAAAATTGTACTGATGTAATGTGTCCCCAAGTTATTTCTAATCATCCTTCTTGTTCAAAGGAAGCAATATGTTTGAATAATGAATGTATACTTGAGTAAATAGAGAAATATTTAAAAAGAATTAAGAGTTAATTAAAATATAAAGAGGTGGGAATGGTAAAAAAAGCTGTTTTATTGGATTTGGATGATACTTTATATGACTATGAGCCGTGTCATAAAAAAGGTCTGAAAGCTGTTTATGAAAAACTAAAAAAAGAACTTAATATTTCTTACAAAAAATTTAATGAGTTATTTAAAATCTCAAAAAAAGAAATTCATAGAGAATTAGAAGGGACTGCTTCTTCTCATAACAGGGTTTTATATTTTCAAAGAGTTTTAGAAAAAACACATAATACCCTAGAATCTGAAAAAACTCTTGGATTATATGATGCTTATTGGGATAATTTTCTCAAGGAAATGAAACTAAAAAAAGGTGTTTTAGATACATTAAAAAAACTAAATAAAAAAGGCATAAGAATTGTAATTATTTCGGATTTAACAACACATATTCAATTAAGAAAATTAAGGCATTTAAAGATAAATAAGTATATTGATTTTTTAATAACTTCTGAAGAAGCAGGAAGAGAAAAACCTCATCCTTCAATGTTCCTTCTTGGTTTGAATAAAGTGAAGCATCTTCCCGAGGATGCAATCATGGTTGGAGACAATGCCAAAAAAGATATTGAAGGTGCCAATTCTATTGGAATAACTTCGGTTTTAATTGGTAAAAGAATAGATGCTAAAGAAGAAAGCTTGAGAAAACCAGATTTTTATATTAAGGAAATTCCTGAAGTTTTGAAAGTTTTGGATAAACTAGAAAAGTAATTATTCAATTAATAAAGCTAAAGAAAATATTTATAAAGAATTAAAGATTAATCAGGGTATAAAAGAGGAAGATAAATTTAAATATCTGATGAAATTTATTAAATCAGAACATTGGAAAAAGAAAAACAAATATAGAAAAGATATTACAGACGATAAGATAGATTATGCAATAAAAAATTCAAATGAACTAAATGATAAGCATTGGCCTAATGCTTTAAATGCAATATCAAAAATTCCTCCTTCAGGGAGAATTTTAAAAGTTGTATACAAAAAACAAGAAGGCAAAATCAAAATAATAACTGCCTTTTGGCTTGATTAAAATGGAATGGTACGATAAAGAAGAAGACATATTGAATATTGAATTGAATGACTCGGGAGAATATTGGAAAAGCGTAGAATTTCCTAAGGGAATTGTTTTTGATATTGATAAAGAAGGGAAAATAAAGGGAATAGAAGTTATGCAAGCAAGTAAAGTTTTTTCAGGAGATGTTAAAAAAGTTATTGATACTGCTATCTCTGAAAATAAAAAATAAACAATAAGTTTTAAAAAGAATTAAGAGTTAATTAAAATATAAAAGAGGAAATGACAAAAGAAAATTTGAAATTTTCATTTGTCCTTTAAAAAAAATTTAAGATGACAAAAGTACACTATGATAGTTTTGTAGATTTGAAGTATAAGCCTAAGCAAACTGATATTGTTTGTCAATTTAAAATTGTTCCTACAAAAGATTATTCATTTAGAGAAATTTGTTCTATTACTGCTGGAGAATCTTCAGTTGGAACCTGGACTGATGTTAAAACTATGAATCCTGAGATAGGAAAAAAACTTGCTCCTAAAGTTTATTATCTTGATAAAAAAAATAATAGATGTAGAATTGCTTATCCTATTGAATTATTTGAATTAGGAAATGTTCCTTGTGTTATGTCTTCTATTGGAGGAAACATTTACGGAATGAAATCTGCAAAAGAATTATATTGGGAGGATGTAAGATTCCCAAAAAAATTGTTAAAATCATTTAAAGGACCTCAATATGGAATTAATGGTGTTAGAAAAATATTAAAAGTTAAAAACAGGCCTTTAGTTGGAACAATTGTAAAACCTAAAGTAGGACTAACTTCTAAACAACATGCTAAAGTTGCTTATGATTCTTGGTTAGGGGGTTGTGATATTGTTAAAGATGATGAAAATTTAACTAGTCAAAATTTTAATGAGTTCAAAAAAAGAATTTCTTTAACATTAAAAGCTATGAGAAGGGCACAAAAAGAAACAGGTGAAAAAAAAGTTTATTTGGCTAATTGTACTGCTGAATCTGAAGAAATGTTGAGAAGGATAAAGTTTGTTGAAAAGAATGGTGGAAATTATATTATGTTGGATATTTTGACTTTGGGTTGGAGTGCTTTACAAACAGCAAGAAATCATACTAAATTACCAATACATGCTCATAGAGCAGGACATGCAATGTTAGATAGGCCTTATGGAAAAGGTTATGGAATGTCTATGGAAGTTATTGCTCAATTCTCAAGAATGATTGGTGTTGATACATTACACATTGGAACTGCTTATGGAAAAATGTCTGGTGGAAAAGATGAAGTTTTGCATATTGAAAAAGAAATAGAACAAGATTTTACAAAAAAGACAAAAGAAAACTTAAGTCAAAAATGGTATGGAGTTAAACCTGTTTTTGGTGTTGCTTCTGGAGGAGTTCATCCAGGAATTGTTCCTCCTATAATGGAGTTTATGGGCAAAGATGTTGTTATTCAAGCTGGTGGTGGAATTCACGGGCATCCTGATGGAACACAGGCTGGAGCAAAAGCAATGAGACAAGCTGTTGATGCTAAACTTAAAAAAATTCCCCTGAAAAAATATGCAAAAACACATGAAGAACTTGCTAAAGCATTAGAAAAGTGGGTTGGAAAAAAGTAAGGTTCCTCTTTAAATGATTTTTTTATTAATATTTGTTAAAAATTTTTTACTTATTTTACTGAACTATAGATAAGTAATTTTCTACTTTAATTTAATAAGATAATTTAAGTAAAATTGTAAAGAGGGAATTTTTTATTCAAAAAGTACCTATTTCTTATTTTAATTACAAACAATTTTTCGTCGATGATTTCTGAAAATATGTGATAAAAAGAAGAAAAGTTTATAAAACAAAGATGTTTTAATGAAATACTATGAAAAAAAGGGGATTGGTGTTAGGTTTTGTATTGATATTTTCTTTAATGATAATTAGTTCTGCTTCAGCTTGGAGTGTTGAGATAACTAGCCCTTCAAATCAAAATTATAGTTATGAGATAACTGAATTAAAGATGTCTATTAGTGAAATTAATGCAAGCAATATAACTGAAATAGGATATAGTTTAGATGGAGGAAATACAATAAATTGGTCTGATGTTGTTTCAGATGATGGATTGAATTATACTTTTGATGTTTCTTCCGAAGAAGACTGGAATAATTGGGTTGTTTATGCAAATGACACAGAAGGAACAATAGAAAATGATTCTGTTTCTTTTTGGGTTGATTCAATTTATCCTAAAATAGAAATTTTAAATCTAAATTACCCTGTACACTATACAAATCAAACTACTTTTTCTATAATTGCTAGATTATATGAATCCAACTGGAAATTTTCAAATACTCCTATATGGTTTTATGCTTGGAATACTGTAGATATTAATCCTCCTACACAAAGTAGTCCAGATACCCGATACCCTTCAATTAATAAAACAACAAATATATCTATAGAAAATTATAATAGTTTTTATGTGGGTGATGGGAATTATTTTTATAATCTAACATCTGAAGATACAATAGGGCATTTAAATTACACTTATGGAAAAATAATAATTGATACCGAAACTCCTACAATCTCAATTGATAATCCAAAAGAAAATGCAAACCTATCTGGAAATTTTTCTATAAATATCTCTACAAATGATTCCTTAAGTGGAATGAAAAATATTACAATTCAATTAAGCAATTCAACAGATTCAAGTCCTGTTTTTTATTGTAATTATACTCAAAATTGCATGTGGGAAATTCCTTCTAAACAAATGAAAGACGGAGATTATAATATAACTGCTACTGCTTATGATAAGGCAGGGAACTTTAAGAACAAAACAATAACAATTAATGTTGATAATACTGCACCTGAAATATCTTTTGTAGTACCTCCAACACCTAACGGAACTTATTATAGTGATAATCAAACAATCTCAGTTAATGCTTCTGATTTAGGAAATCATTTAGATACAATTGTTATAAATTATACTGATAATGAAAATGGTGAAACAAATACAACAATTTGTTCAAGCATTTCAAATTCTCAAGATATTTGTGAAATTAATTTAAGTGACGGAAATTATTCTGTTTTTGCTTATGCAAATGATACTTTAGGAAATGAAAATCAAACAACTACAATTAATTTCTTAATTGATACTATTGATCCTGTTGTGAATATAACAAACATAATTCCAAATCCTTCTGAATATATTATAAATATAACTACAATAAAATGGTTTGTTAATGATACAAATTTTGCTGAAGGAAAATTAAATATAACAAACTCGACAGGGCATTTAATCAAAAATTGGACTATTCCTTCTCCAGGATATGGTTCTCCAAATATGTCTGGATTAAAAGTAGATAACTACACTGCAACTTTATGGGCAATAGACCTAGCAAATAATACAGCTATAACAAGTGAAAATTTTTCTGTTGTTGATACAACTTCCCCTACATTAAATTATACTGAAAAACCAAATTCAAATGAATCATACAATACAACTCAAACAATAAACATAACTGGATTTGATTATAGTAATTTTACAGTTTATATTTATGCTAATGGAAGTTTAGTAAATAATTGTTTTGGAGAAAATGAAAATGTTTTTTGTGCTTATGAATTAAGTAATGAAGGAATATATAACATAAGTGTTTTTGCAAATGATACTTATTCAAACAATAATTCTTTAGGAAACATTACAAATGTTATTATTGATAAAACAGCTCCTACTTCTCAAGATAATGCAAATACAAGCATTTGGCATAATGAAAATTTCAATATAACATTAAATGCTTCAGATAGTCTTTCAGGAGTTGAGTATATTAATTATACTTATAATGGAGTAAATGGACAAATTAATTCTGGAGAAAATGTTACAATAGATGTTGAAGGAAATAATAGTTTAATTTATTAT